>CAZKQE010000186.1:0-6138 GCA_964554725.1 uncultured bacterium | reverse complement strand
GCCTAATCCACGCCGCCAGCGTTCGTTCTGAGCCAGGATCAAACTCTCCGTGGTATTGAAAACGGAGATCATGCCGGGCAGGCTCGCGCCCACCCGTCATGGATCGTTTGCAAGGAATTGATCCCCAACACCACGTCAAGAGACTGACGTGGCCTCGGGGCCTCGCCGGGCTTTCGAAGTCACGTGCGCTATTCGATTTTCAAAGAGCAGGGTTACGTGCGCCTGTTCCCGTGGGAAAAGGCGGACGGGGAATCTAGCCGTGGGCTGATGCGTTGTCAAACAGGATTTTCTGTGGGCCTTCTTCCCTGCGGCAAGACCAACATAGGTCCGCCCCCGCGCGCTGTCAATCCCCCCTCCCCGACGGCCCGGCTGGGGCTCGGACGCCCGATCCGCCCGTCCTCATGGCGCCGGCAAACGGATGTGGGAACGACGGTTGGGTCTGCTCCGGGCTCCCGGGGCCGGGCCTAGGAGGACGCGCCGGGCTGGCCGGGCGGCACCACGCGGACCATCTTCCGCCCCAGCCGGAGGACGAACGGCGCATCGAGCGCCTGGCGGTGCAGACGGTCGGTCACCCGGGCGCCGTCCACGCTGACCGCGCCCTGGTCCACCGCCCGCCAGGCCTCGCTGCCGGAACGCGCGAGGCCCGACCCCACGAGCAGGTCCTTGATGCCGAGCTCGCCCCGCTCGGCGGGCGACCAGCTCGGCAGCGAGTCGGGCACCTCGCGGCGGCTGAACTGCGCGGCGAAGTCGTCGCGCGCGCGGTCGGCGGCCGCGGGCCCGTGGTACATCTGCGTCAGCCGGTGGGCGAGCCGCCGCTTGACCGTCATCGGGTTCACGGCCGGGTCGGCGAGCTCGCGCTCCACCGCCGCGAGCTCGGTGTCGTCGGCGTCGGTCACCAGCCGCCAGAAGAGCGGCATCGCCCCGTCGGGAAGGCTCATCACCTTGCCGAAGACCTCCGCCGGCGGGTCCGTGACGCCGATGTAGTTGCCGAGGCTCTTGCTCATGCGCTGCACGCCGTCGAGGCCGGGGAGCACCGGCACCGTGAGGATGACCTGCGGCGGCTGCCCGTGCAGCTCCTGGAGCGCGCGGCCGACCAGCAGGTTGAACTTCTGCTCGGTCGCGCCCAGCTCGAGGTCGGCGCGGATGGCGACCGAGTCGTAGCCCTGCATGAGCGGGTACAGCATCTCGTGGATGCCGATCGGCTGCCGGGCGGCCATCCGCTTCGCGAAGTCGTCGCGCTCGAGCATCCGCGCCACGGTGTACTGCGCCGCCAGCTCGATCACCTGGACGAAGCGCATCGGCGCGAACCACTCGCCGTTCCGGTGCACCTCGACCGGCAGCCGGGGCGGGCGCGGATCGCGCTCCAGCACGCGGTAGAACTGCTCGAGGTAGGTCTCGGCGTTGGCGTCCAGCTCGGCCTCGCCGAGCTGCGGCCGCGTCTGGTTGCGGCCGCTCGGGTCGCCGACGCGGCCGGTGTAGTCGCCGACGATGAGCACGACCTGGTGGCCGAGGTCCTGGAACTGGCGCAGCTTGCGCAGGCCCACGGTGTGGCCGAGATGGATGTCCGGGGCGGTGGGATCGAATCCCTGCTTGACGCGCAGCGGACGCCGCTCGCGCTGGCAGGCGCGCAGTCGCTCGGCCAGCCCGCCCTCGGGCAGGATCTCCTCGGTCCCGCGTGACAGGAGCTTGACCTGCTGCTCGACGTCCATGGCACCTCGCACGATGGCGCGCGACCGGGAGCGCGCAGGTCGGGCATTCTAGGAGCGCGTCGCGCGTCCGGCAACCGCGGACGCCAAATCGGCTTGACCGCCTCCGGGGGGCCGCCTAGCCTCGATGGTCCATGCTCCCAGAGACCGGAATCGTCGGGATGGCGCGCCCGGCCGTGCGGGCGGCCCTCCGTTTCCCGTGGAAGCTGTTCTTCATCCTCGTCGGCCTGGCGGTGTTCGTCTCCGCCGGGGCGGTGTTCGGCGTCGTCCAGTGGCTGCGCAAGGACCTCGTCAGCACCGAGACGATGATGGCGATCCAGCCGCCGGTGAAGACCGTCGTCTACGACGCGCGCGGCCGGGTGCTGCACGAGTTCTTCAACGAGAACCGCTCCACCGTCCCGCTCAGCCAGATCCCGCGCCACCTCGTCAACGCGACCATCGCCACCGAGGACCGCAGCTTCTACCAGCACTGGGGGGTGGACCTGTGGGGCGTCGCGCGCGCCGCGGTCACCGACATCCTCCACCGCCGGCGGGCCCAGGGCGGCAGCACGATCACCCAGCAGCTCGCCCGCAACCGGTTCCTGACCCACGAGCGCACCTGGTCGCGGAAGCTGAAGGAGACCGCGCTGGCGATCGAGATCGAGCGCCACTTCACGAAGGACGAGATCCTCCGCCTCTACTTCAACCAGATCTACTTCGGGGAGGGCGCCTACGGCGTCGAGGCGGCCTCCAAGACGTTCTTCGGCAAGCCGCTGCGCGAGCTGACGCTGCCCGAGTGCGCCCTGCTCGCCGGGGTGCCCGCGAACCCCAGCCACTACTCGCCGCGGCGGCGCCCGACGGCCGCCAAGGCGCGGCGGGCGAAGGTGCTGCGCAACATGCTGGCG
Organism: uncultured bacterium; assembly: GCA_964554725.1. GTDB lineage: Bacteria > Eisenbacteria > RBG-16-71-46 > RBG-16-71-46 > RBG-16-71-46 > WS-11. Next base: position 3,548 of record CAZKQE010000186.1, on the reverse strand, counting down.
ACCGGCGCGATCACCCAGGTGGAGTTCGACAACGCGATGAGCGCCCCGCTGGGCGTGACGCCGGTCCGCTACAGCAACGACAACGCGCCATACTTCGTCGAGATGGTGCGCCTCCACCTCGACGAGAAGTACGGCTCGAACGCGGTCTACGAGGGCGGGCTCAAGGTCTACACGACGCTGGACGCCGACCTGCAGCAGATCGCCGAGCGGTCGCTCGAGAAGCACCTCGCGGCACTCGAGGCCGATCTCAAATCGAAGGTCACGCTGGCGACCTTCGCCCCGCCCGCCGACGGCGCCGACGGCGCCCGCGCGAGCAGCGCCACCCCCTACCTGCAGGGCGCGGTCGTGGCGCTCGACCCGCGCACCGGCTACGTCCGCGCGCTGGTCGGAGGCCGCAACTGGAACCACTCGAATTTCAACCGCGCCACCCAGGCGATGCGCCAGCCGGGCTCCGCGTTCAAGCCCTTCGTCTACACGGCGGCGATCGACAACGGCTTCCACCCCACCGACGTCATCGTCGACGAGCCGGTCTCGTTCCCGGGCGGCAACGGCGAGCTCTACCAGCCGCAGAACTACGACCGCACGTTCCGCGGCCCGGTCACGCTCCGCTACGCGCTGCAGCAGTCCATCAACATCCCGGCGATCAAGCTGCTCCGCAAGGTCAGCACCTCGCTGGTGGCGAGCTACGCGCGGCGCATGGGGATCCGCAGCCCGGTCGGGCAGAACCTCTCGCTCGCCCTCGGCAGCAGCGAGGTCACGCTGCTCGAGCTGACGACCGCCTACGGCGTGCTCGCGAACCGCGGCATCCGGAACGACCCGCTGTTCGTGCTCAAGGTCGAGGACAAGAACGGGAACGTGCTCGAGAAGAACTCGCCGCGCCCGATCGAGGTGCTGTCCGAGCAGACGGCGTCGGTGATGACCTCGATGCTGCGCAGCGTGATGGACCACGGCACCGGATACGGCGCGCGCGCGCGCGGCTTCACGCTGCCGGCGGCCGGCAAGACCGGGACCATGGACGAGTACCGCGACGCGTGGTTCGTGGGCTACATCCCGAGCCTGGTCTGCGGCACCTGGGTCGGGTACGACGAGAAGAAGGTGATCGGGCCGGGGATGACCGGCACCCGGGCGGCGCTGCCGGTGTGGACGAACATCATGATCGGGGCCACCCGCGGGCGCCCGGTCGAGGACTTCCCCGAGCCGGCCGGCAGCGTCACCACCCAGGTGTGCGCCGAGACCGGGATGCTCGCGACCGACGCCTGCCCGAGCGTCACCTCGGAGACCTTCGAGGAGGGCGCCGAGCCCAACGAGCCGTGCGCGACCCACCCGGGGCACCCGCTCCAGGCGCCGCGGGTCCAGCCGCAGGCCGCCGGCGACGCGCCCCCCGCCGGCGCCCCCCCACCCGGGACGCGCGCCGGCACCTGAGCCCCGCCCCGGCGGGCGGGGTCAGCCCACGCGCTCGAGGACGAGCGGCAGCGGCGCGGAAGGCCCGTCGCCGATCGTGAAGCAGGCGGCCGCGCGCGCCACGGCCTCGGGCGCCCCGGCGGCGAGGTGGAGGTCGACCAGCGGGTCGCCGGCCGCCAGCCGGTCGCCGCGGCGCACGCGGACGAGGAAGCCCACGCGCGGATCCACGTCGTCCTCCTTCGCACGGCGCCCGGCGCCGAGGGCCACCGCCAGCTCGCCGAGCGCGAACGTGTCCACCGCCGTGACGACCCCGCCGCGCGCGGCGGTGGCGGTCGCCCGGACCGGGGCCGCGGGCAGGCCGTCCGGGCGCTCGACGCTCGCCCGATCCCCTCCCTGGGCCTCGACCATGGCGAGGAACCGGAGCCACGCCGCCCCCGAGTCGAGCGCCGCACGCGCCTGCGCGCGCCCCGCCGCGAGGTCGGGCGCGACGCCCGCCCCGGCCAGCATCTCCGCCGCCAGCTCGAGCGTCAGCTCGCGCACGTCGGCCGGTCCGCCCCCGCGCAGCACCTCGACCGACTCGCGCACCTCGAGCGCGTTGCCGACCGCGGCGCCGAGCGGCTGGCTCATGTCGGTCACCAGCGCCGAGCCGCGGCGGCCGAGCGAGCGCGTCGTCTCCACCAGGCGGCGCGCGAGCCGGACGGCCGCCTCGCGGGTCTTCATGAACGCGCCCGATCCGCACTTCACGTCGTAGGCGACCGTGCCCGCGCCCTCGGCGACCTTCTTGCTGACGATGCTCGAGACGATGAACGGCTCGAACTCGACCGTGCTCGTCACGTCGCGCAGCGCGTAGAGCAGCCCGTCGGCGGGCGCCAGGTCGGGACCCTGCCCGACCATGACCACGCCGACCGTCTCGAGCTGGCGGCGCATCTCGTCGGCGGAGAGCCGCGTGCGCAGTCCCGGGATCGCCTCCAGCTTGTCGAGCGTCCCCCCGGTGTGCCCGAGCCCGCGGCCCGACACCATCGGCACCAGCACGTCGCACGCCGCGACCAGCGGCGCCAGGATCAGCGACACCTTGTCCCCCACCCCGCCGGTCGAGTGCTTGTCGGCGGAGGGGCGCCCGATCGCGCTCCAGTCGAACACGCGCCCGGAGTGGAGCAGCGCCGCGGTGAGGGCGTCGGTCTCGGCGGCGTCGAGGCCGTTGAGGAACGCGGCCATGAGCCATGCGCTCATCTGGTAGTCCGCGACCTCGCCGCGCGCGTAGGCCTCGACCAGCCCGCGCAGCTCCTCGGGGCGGTGGGTGCCGCGGTCGCGCTTGGCGCGGATCAGCGCGCGGGCGTCGGCCACCGCGGTCAGTAGCCCTGCGAGGGCGTGGCGTCGCCCCGCACGATCTTCACGCTCGCCGAGGCACCGATGCGCGTCGCCCCGGCGGCGACCATCTTCTGCACGTCCTCCGAGGTGCGGATGCCCCCCGAGGCCTTCACACCCAGCTCGGGGCCCACGGTCTCGCGCATGAGCCGGATGTCCTCCACGGTCGCGCCGCCGCCCGCGAACCCGGTCGACGTCTTGACGAAGTCCGCCCCCGCCGCCTTCGCCAGCGAGGAGCCCATGACCTTCTCGTCGCGGGTGAGGAGCGAGGTCTCGAGGATCACCTTGACCACGGTGTCCTTGCCGACCGCCTGGACCACGCCGCGGATATCCTGCTCGACCAGCGCGTAGTCGCGGGACTTGAGGGCGCCGATGTTGATCACCATGTCCACCTCGTCGGCGCCCTGTTCGACGGCACGCCGCGCCTCGAAGGCCTTGACGTCGGGCAGGTGGGCGCCGAACGGGAAGCCGATCACCGTGCACACCTTGACCCCGCTGCCCTTGAGCAGCGAGGCGCACAGCGGCACCCAGTTCGGGTTCACGCACACGGAGGCGAAGCAGAACTGGAGCGCCTCGCGGCACAGCCGCTCGATCTCCTCGTGCGAGGCGTCGGGCTTCAGCATCGTGTGGTCGATGAGCGAGGCGAGCCCGTCCGAGGCCGGGCAGTAGCCCATCGTGGCGCCGACGCGCGCCGCGCCGGCCTCGTGGAGCGTGCGCGTCTCCTCGGGCGAGCGCGCCCCCGAGACGCGGAACAGCCGCAGGCGCTCGCGGGTCTCGGCGTC
>CAZKQE010000185.1:0-6152 GCA_964554725.1 uncultured bacterium | reverse complement strand
CGCTGGCGACCCCGACCCGCAACAGCAGCTGGGGCCAGATGAAGTCGCTGTACCGCTGAGTTCATAGGTGACCCGCTGTGCCCGGCGACCACCTTCGTTCGCGAGGGTGGTCGCCGTGTCTCTGGCGCGCAGCGAGGGAGGGCCCCGGTGACCATCGAACTGTTCTACGTGGGGGGCTGTCCGAACCATCCGCCCACCGCCGCCCTGCTCGACGCGATCCTGCGCGACCTGGGGCTCGAGGCGCGGGTGCGGGAGATCGAGGTCCGCGACGCCGACGAGGCACGGGCCCTGGGCTTCCCCGGGTCGCCCACGGTGCGGGTCAACGGCGAGGACATCGACCCCGAGGTCCAGGGGCGCGCGCGGACCGCATTCGGGTGCCGGCTCTATGGCCGCTCGGGGACTCCACCGCGCGAGATGCTCGAACGGGCCCTGCGCGCGGGCCGGGGGCGGTGACGAACCCACGGGAGGTAACGACATGAGACGCTTCATCCTCGTGACATCGGTGCTGAGCCTCGTCGCGATCGGGGTCTACGCCGTCGGGGGGCTCGCCGGCAAGCGGGCGGGTGGCGGGCAGGACGGGTACGCCCGCGGGTCGGCCTCGTGCGAGGCGGAGCCCGAGGTCACGGCGAGGGCCGTCGCGGGCGGGAAGGTGCTGGGCAACTTCGACACCTCGGTCACCGGCGTCTGCCAGATGGCGTGCGCCACCCGCGGGGCATACGACGCCGGGCGGGTCGTCGCACAGCCCGGCGCGAGCGCCGGCCGTCTCACCCAGTGCCCGGTGAGCGGGGTCGTCTTCACCGTGGACGCCCGGCGCCCGCAGGTCGCGGTGCGGGCCGATCGCTACGTCACCTGCTGTGACGGTTGTGCCGAGAAGCTGCGCAAGGATCCGACCCGCTTCGTGAAGGTCTGAGCCCGGACCGGAGCGGTTCTTCCGCCGCCCGGCCATCGCTCGCCTCCGCATTCCGCCGCGCCCGTCGGCCGAGGGGCGCGCTGGTCGCCCGTCCCGCGCGCGAGCCCGGGGCGCCGGCTAGTCTGCCCAGCGCAGACCCACCAGAACCCTTCCCATCCCGTCCAGCTCGGAGTGTCCATGAAGTGCGCTCGACCGCTGCGCCCCCGGCCGTTCTTCTGGCTGCTCCTCGCCTCGCTCCTCACGCCCGCCGCCGCACGGGCGGCCGACCCGCAGCCCGGCCCGCCGCTCACGATCGCCCGCGCCGCCGGTCCGATCGTCGCCGACGGGGACCTCTCGGACGCCGGCTGGCAGGGCGTCACGCCGGTGACGACCTGGTTCGAGACCCGGGTCGGCGACAACGTCGAGCCGCAGGTGAAGAGCGCCGCCTACCTCGCCTACGACCAGGACTTCTTCTATGCCGGCTTCGTGTTCGAGGATCCGACCCCGCGGGCGATCCGGGCCCCGCTCGGGGACCACGACGCGCTCCCGAGCGCCACCGACTACGCCGGGGTCATCCTCGACACGCGCGGGGACGGCAAGACCGCGCAGATGTTCCTCGCCAACCCGCGCGGGCTGCAGTACGACGCCATCTCGAGCGACGTCTCGGGGGAGGACAACTCGCCCGACTTCTTCTGGGACGCGGCCGGCAAGGTCACCGCCACCGGCTGGTCGCTCGAGATCCGCATCCCGTTCACGTCGCTGCGCTACGCCGAGACCGAGGCCCCGACCTGGGGGATCATGCTCTACCGCAACTACCCGCGGGACCGGCGCTACCAGATGTTCACGACCCGGCTTCCGCGCGACGTGAACTGCTTCATCTGCAACTCGAGCCAGCTCACCGGGCTCGCCGGGCTGCCGTCCGGATCCCACCTGGTGGCGGCACCGTACGTCAGCTCCGCGCGCGCCAGCGCCCCCAGCGCCGGGCTCGGCACCCCGCTCCGGCACGAGCCCGTGGACGGGGAGGCCGGGCTCGACCTCAAGTGGAGCCCGATCGTCAGCCTGACGCTCGACGCGACCGTCAATCCCGACTTCTCCCAGGTCGAGTCCGACGCGGCGCAGATCGTCGCGAACGAGCGCTTCGCGCTGTTCTTCGCCGAGAAGCGGCCGTTCTTCCTCGAGGGCGTGGATCTGTTCTCGACCCCGTTCTCCGCCGTCTACACGCGCACCGTCACCTCCCCGCGCGCGGGGCTGCGGGCGACCGGCCGCTCGGGGGCCACGTCGTACACGGCACTGGTCGCCCAGGACCGCGGGGACGGCGTCGTCATCCTGCCGGGGCCGCTCGGTTCCGGCGACGCGCCGCAGGACTTCGTCTCGGATGTCGGGATCGTCCGGGTGCGGCGGGACCTGGGCCGCTCGTTCGTCAGCCTGCTCGCGACCGCCCGCGAGATCCACGGCGGCGGCTCGAACCGGGTGATCGGCCCGGACTTCCAGTGGCGCCCGCGCGCCACGGACTCGTTCACCGGGCAGTTCCTCTGGAGCGAGTCGAAGACGCCCGACCGGACCGACCTCACGCCGGAGTGGGACGGACGCAGCATCTCGGACGGGGCCGCTCTGCTCTCGTGGTCGCACAGCACCCGCCGCGAGGACTGGTACCTGCAGCTCCAGTCGCTCGGTCGCGACTTCCGCGCCGACAACGGGTTCATCCCCCAGGTCGGGTACCGCGAGGCGTTCGTGGACGCCGGCTACACGTTCCGGCCGCAGGGCAAGTTCTTCAACCGGGTCCGCGTGTTCACGATGCACTGGTACGACGCCGAGCCCAATGGGGACGTCGTCAGCCGCCGGAGCGGCGTCGGTGCCGGCATGGACGGGGGGTTCAACAGTTTCATGCGCTTCGAGCTGAACCGGGACGGAGTCCGGGTGGGGAACGAGGTGCTGAACCGCCTGCGACCGCGGGTGATCGTGGAGACCAGCCCGTCGCGCCTCGTCAACGGCATCTCGCTCGACGCCTCGTTCGGCGAGGAGATCGACTTCGCCAACGGGCGGGAGGCGAGCGGTGTGTCGCTCTCGGGCGGGTTCGCCCTGCGGCCGGGGAACCATCTCGAGGTGCGCGCGAGCGCCAGCCGCCGCTGGCTCGACGTGGATCCTGCCGGCGGTCCGGGCGGCCGGCTCTTCACCGCCCAGGTCGAGCGGGTGCGCGCGACCTGGACCTTCAACTCGCGCTCGTTCCTGCGGCTGATCGGACAGTACGTCGAGACCCGTCGTGACCCGCTGCTCTACTCGTTCCCGGTCGGGCCGAAGAGCGCCGGACTCAGCGGCTCGGCGCTGTTCGCCTACAAGCTCAACTGGCAGACCGTGCTGTACGCGGGGTTCGGCGACGAGCGGGCGCTCGACGTGGCGACCGACCGGCTGGAGCCGTCGGGCCGGCAGCTGTTCGCGAAGGTCTCCTACGCCTGGCAGCACTGAGACCCCGGCGCGCAGCGCTCCGAACGTGAGAGAGCCGGCGCCCCGTCGGGGCGCCGGCTCTCGTGCTGCGGACGAACCGCCTACTTCTTGTCGGCGTGGGCGGCCGCCTTGCCCTCGGCCGAGGCCGACGACATGGCGACGTGGTTCTCCAGCATGTGGCTGCCGATCATCGAGGCGAAGACCGCGTCCGGGGTCTTGCCGAGCGTGACCGCCAGCTGCTGCTCCTTGCCCGCGCGCTGGACCGTGTAGGTGACCGACTGGCCGGCCTTCCACGAGCCCTTCGCCTTCTTCATCGCTTCCTTGTCCGCCATCTTGGCGCCGTTCATGGCGACGAGGATGTCGCCGGCCTTGAACCCCGCCGCGGCGGCCGGGCTGTCCGGCGTCACCGACTTGACGCTGACGACGCCCTCGGTGCTCTTGTCATACTCGAGCCCGACCCAGCCCTTGTCCTTGCTGCCGGCCCAGTGATTCAGGCACGTCTGGGCGTCGGCCGAGCACTTCTCGCCGCTGCCGGCGAACCCCGGCACGGCGACCATCAGCAACGCTGCGGAAAGCAGGAGACTGCGCGTCTTCATGCGAGGACCCTCCCTGTGAAGTGATACGGGCGGACGACCCGCCCGGTGTGGCTCGTCTCTCACTACGGGTGTAGCCCGCCCGGGTGACGCAGACAAGAAAAATGCTGGCCAAGCGTGCAAGGAGATTGTGAAATGCCGCGAGCGCGGCCATAGGGCCCGCTCGCGGAAGGCACCGTCGCGGCGAAACGGTCCACGAGTGCGGCTGTGGGCGTGCGCTCCGCGGGCAGGCCGGAGGAGGGGGCGGACGGCATGGTTGGGTCCTGGCGGGCACGGGAGCGTGCCGTCGTCGTCGCGGTCCTGCTCGCGGCGGCGTGCGCGCAGCCGCGGGCGCCGCACGCCGGGGCGAACCCCGCGGCGTCGACGGGGCCCGCCGGGGGCACGCGTCCGCGCGTGTTCGTCGCCCCGCCCGGGGACGCGGTCGGTGGTGACGGATCGGAGCGGCGTCCGTTCCGGGGCCTGCAGCGGGCGCTGGAGGCGGTGCGGGACGGCGGCGAGGTGCGGCTCTCGCCCGGACGGTATCGGACCTCGGCCGTGCCCTACGCGGACTCGAGCTGCGCGAACTGCGAGCGCCCCGACACGATCATCCCCGCCAGCCGCGGGTGGCTGCTGCGGGGGCGCGACGTGCGGCTGGTGGGAGCGGGGGCCGGGTCCACCGTGCTCGAGACCGGGGCCGGCTACGGGGTGCTTCTCGACGGCTGCGTGGACTGTGCCGTCGAGAGCCTGACGGTGACCGGGGGGCGTCGCGATACCAGCGGCATGGCCAGCGACGCCGCCGTGGTGGTGAAGGGCGGCCGCGCCGTCCTCGCCGACCTCGAGCTGGCGGACAACCTCGGCGACTCGGCCACCGTGCGGCGCACGGTGGTGGGGATCATGGGCGTGGCCGGGCGGGACGGGGCGGAACTCGCCGTGCGCCGCTGTCGCGTCGTCCGCAACTCGTGGGACGGGATCGCGCTCTTCCGCGGGGCCCGGGCGGTGATCGAGGACAACTGGATCGACGGCGTGGACCGTGCGGTCGGCGGCCGTCACGGCGGCGGCCGCGGCGTGGGGATCGGCGTCACCTGGGACGCGCGGGCCGAGGTACGGGGCAACGCGGTGCGGCGGTACTGGAAGGGGATCGGCGCGTTCGTGGACGCGCAGGTCGTGGCCGAGGAGAACGTGGTCGAGGAGATCGCGACCTGGGGGATGATGCTGTGGGACGCCGACCGCGGGCGGCCGCACGCGATGTTCCGCGACAACGCCGTGTACCGGACCGGTGCGTGCGGGATCGGGGTCTTCCGCGGCGACGGCGTGCCGCCCGAGCCCGGGGTGCTGATCGGGAACGCGCTGGTCGAGACCGGACAGAACGCGAGATACGACGCCGGCGAGGTCTACTGCAGCCAGCGGGCGCTGGCGTTGGACCGACGACCGGGCGCCCTGATGGTGGAGGGGAACGCGCTGTTCGCGAACCGCGAGGCCGGAGGGGCGGCGGGGGGCGCCGACGTGGACTCCGCGGCGTTCGTCGGGAGCGCGGCGGGGCTCGTGACGCGCCTCGCCCGGCGCCCGGTGCTCCGGGAGACGGCGTTCGTGCGCCGGTTCGGGGGGACACCCGTTCGCTAGCACGGGACGGGCGGTCGCCGGAGCCGCGACCTCGATCGCAGGAGGGCTCCGATGGGGGATGCCGCCCCGCCAAGCCATTGCCCCGCTTGGGGCAGCCGCCGGGGTCGCGCTTGCGGGCAGGTGGGGGAGCGCGAAGGCACCGCCCCCGGGCCCTGCGAGGCCCGCGCCGGGCCACCCGGGGGGAGCACCCCGCCCGGGCAGCTCTCCAGTCCAGAGCGGCGCCAGGGGTCCCCGAACGAGGCGTTGACCGGCGGCCGGGGCGCTCCTAGTCTCATGCGTGGTTGTTGGTCCCTAGGACCTCTTTGGCTCGGGGCTCTGTATGTGGGAGTTCCCCTCACCGAACCAGGGAATCGTTCACGGCCCGACCGCGGCATGCTCGCCCATGCCGCGGCCGGGCCATGTCGTTTTCAGACGGCCCTCGGACGACCGGAGCCAGAGCCGCGCGACACGGAGACGGATCTCCGTAGGAGTGGGCGGATGAAGTCAGCCATGAAGTACGCGGCGCTGCTCGCCGTGCTGGTGTTGACCCCCGGCCTGGCCCTGCTGGTCAACCCCACCACCGCGTTCGCGAACGAGGACGTCGAACTGCTCCAGCCGCCGACGAACAAGGGGGATCCGGACTCAGGGGG
>CAZKQE010000184.1:0-6177 GCA_964554725.1 uncultured bacterium | reverse complement strand
CGGGCTAGCCGGCGCCGGCCGCCGTCAGGAGGCCGACGATCCGCTCGCCGCTGCGGCCGTCGCCGATGGGGTTCGGCCAGCCGCGCGGCGCCGCGATCGCCGCCCTCGCCGCCGCCACGATGCGGCCGGCGTCGGCCCCGGCCAGCCGGTTGGCGCCCACCTCGAGGGACTCCGGACGCTCGGTGTTGTCGCGCAGGGTGACGCACGGCACGCCGAGGCAGCAGGCCTCCTCCTGCAGCCCGCCCGAGTCCGTGAGGACCAGCGCGGCCTCGGCCTGGAGCCCGAGGAACTCGAGGTAGCCGAGCGGGGGCAGCCGGCGCACCGCGTCGTCGTCCGCCAGCCCCAGCGCGTCGATCCGCTTCGCGGTGCGGGGGTGGAGGGCGGCCAGCACCGGCATCCCCAGCGCCCGGCCCGCCCCGGCGAGTCCGGCGAGGATGCCGCGCAGCCGCGCCTCGTGGTCGACGTTCTCGGCCCGGTGCGCGGTCGCCAGCGCGAAGCGGCCGCCCGCGACGCCGAAGCGGGCGAGCCGTCCCGGCGCGCGCGCTCTCTCCCGCTGGCGCAGCACCTCGTCCACCACGGTGTTGCCGGTCACGTGGACGCGCTCCGCCGCCACCCCCTCGCCGAGCAGGATCCCGCGCGAGCGCTCGGTGGGGGCGAACAGGTGGTCGGAGAGATGGTCGGTGAGGATGCGGTTGATCTCCTCGGGCATCGAACGGTCGTAGGAGCGCAGCCCCGCCTCGACGTGGCCGACGCGGATCCCCAGCTTGTGCGCGGCGAGCCCGGCCGCCAGCACCGAGTTCGTGTCGCCCTCGACCAGCACCACGTCCGGCCGTTCGCGCTCGAGGATGGGCGCGATCCCGGCCACCACCGCGCCGACCTGGTAGGCCTGGGTGCCGGAGCCGACCTCGAGGTTGTGGTGCGGCGGCGGCAGGTCCAGCTCGCGGAAGAACACGCCGTCCATCTCGAACGAGTAGTGCTGTCCGGTGTGGAGCAGGCGGTAGGGGACCCCGCGCGCGACGCAGGCCCGCACGATGGGGGCCATCTTGATGATCTCCGGCCGGGTGCCGACGACGATCGCGATCACGTCGCGGGACCCGGGTCGGGGCCGGCTGCCGCCGGCCCGGCCGCGGTCGCGGCGAGCCGCGCGCGGATCTGCGCGGGCCGGTAGCGCAGCATCCGCTCGATGCGGCGGCGCAGCAGCAGCCCGACGGTCGAGCGGATCGTGCGCAGCACCTTCATCTTGCTCTGGCCGACCCGGTCGCCGTAGTCGAGCACGAAGCCGACCTCGCGCGCCCGGACGCCGAGCGGCCCGAGGCGCAGCAGCAGGTCCATGACCGCCTCGAACCCGCGCGCGGTGCACAGCCCGTCGCCGTAGACCCGGCGCGCGCGGGCGAGCAGCGGCGCGCGGTAGGCGCGGAAGCAGCAGGTGTAGTCGCGCACGCCGGGGATCGGGTACAGCGCCTGGAAGACGAGCCGCCCGAGGTCGGAGAGCATGCGCCGGTGCACGGGCACCCCGCGCACCTCGGCCCCGGCGCGGTAGCGCGAGGCGATCGCCAGGTCGCAGTCGTCGGAGAGGGTCGCCACCAGGGTCGGGATCAGCGCCGGGGGATGGGTGTTGTCCGCGTCCAGGGTGACGATCACGTCGCCCTCGCCGGTGCGCTCCAGGCACCAGTAGATGCCGGTGCGCAGGCCCGCGCCGAGGCCGCGGTTGGTCCCGTGACGCAGCACGGTGAGGGGCAGCGCGCCGGCGGTGTCGGCGACCGCGCCCTCGGCCTCCGCCACCGTCCGGTCGGCGCTGCCGTCGTCGACCAGCACCGCCCGGTAGTCGGCGCCGCGCAGGGCCCGCTCGAGGGCGAGCAGGGTCGGACGGATGACGCGCTCCTCGTTGTAGGCGGGGAAGATGACGTAGATCATCGCAGCCCGGTCCCCGGGGGAGAGGTCGGCGCCGGCCCGGGCGGGACGCGGGACGGCGTCCGGCGGCGGCGCGGAACCATGGAGTATGCGGGCGCGGGCGCGGCGTCGGCAACTGGGGGCCGCCGCCCGCGGGTCGCCCGGGCCCGCCCGGAGGCGGTTGGTCCGCGCCGACGGGCATGGGAAGATGCGGCGTCGTCCGGCGTATCCTCGAGAGACGTCGTTCCCGGCCGGGACGCGCCCCGCCGCGCCGGCCCCACCGTGTCGTCCAGCCCGGAGGTCCCATGTCGCCCGCCCGCCTCGCGCTCCTGAGCGCCCTCGTCGCGCTGGTCCCGGCCGCCGCCCGGGGCGGTCCGGCGCTGACCGTGTACTCCCACGACCTGGGCTTCGTGCGCGAGGCGCGCACGCTCGAGCTGGGCGGCGGGGCGGACACCGTGCGGCTGCCCGAGGTGGGGGACCGGCTGGACTTCTCGAGCGTCCGGCTCACCCCCGCCGGCGGCGCGCGCGTCGTTCGGCTCGCCTACCGCTTCGACGCCGCGAGCGGAGACGGGGTGATCGAGCGCGCGCGCGGCAGCCGCGTGCGCGTGGCCTCGCGGGGCGACCGGGTGGTCGAGGGCACGCTGGTGGCGGCGGACGGCGCGTGGCTGGTCGTGCGCGGGGACGACGGCTCGCTGAGCACCCACTCGCGCGCCGCGGTCGAGGAGGTCCGCATGGCCCGCCCCCCCGGGGACCTGCTGCTGCGTCCGACGCTGGAGGCGGTCGTGGAGGGGGGGCGCCGGGGCCGGGTCGAGGCCGAGCTGGCCTACCTGACCGGCGGCCTCGGCTGGACCGCCGAGCACTCCCTCGTGCGGGGCGGGGAGGGGAGCGCGGTCTGGTCGGCGACGGTGACGGTGGAGAACGCGAGCGGACGCGACTACCGGGACGCCACCCTCCGGCTGGTGGCCGGCCAGCCGCGGCGGGACGGCGGCGCGCCGCCGCCGATGGTGCTGCGGCAGACGATGGCGCTGGCGGCCGGCGAGGCGAAGGCCGACCTGGGGGAGGAGGCGTTCGCGGACTACCACCTCTACACCCTCGACCGCCCGGCGACGCTCCGCGACCGCGAGAGCCAGAGCCTGACGATGATCACGCCGCACACGGTCCGGGTCAGCCCGCGCTACCTCTATCGGGGCGGGACGCCCGGCGTCGCGACGCAGCTGCTGCTCGAGAACACCGCCGCCGCGGGGCTCGGCGTGCCGCTCGCGGCCGGGCGCGTGCGGGTGTACGAGCCCGACGCCTCGGGGGCGCTCCAGTTCACCGGCGAGTCGCGGATCGGCCACACGCCGGCGGGGGAGAAGGTGACGCTCGAGGTGGGCACCGCGTTCGACCTCGCGGCCGAGCGGCGTGAGGTCTACAACCGGAGGATCGGCGACCGCGAGCGCGAGTACCAGGTCGAGATCAAGCTGCGCAACCGCAAGCGGACCGACGTGACGGTCCTGGTCGAGGAGTCGGCGGCCGGCGACCACGAGGTGCTGAAGAGCAGCCATCCGGCCACCCGCAAGGACGCGAACACGCTCCAGTTCACGCTCCCGGTGCCGGCGGGCCGCGAGACGGTGCTCACCTACGCGCTGCGCGTGAGGTACTGAGGCCGCGTCCGCGGCGCGGCACCGTGCACGGCGGGCGGCGTCCGTCGTGCGTTCCGCATCGCCCGGGCCGCCGGGGCGCCTCCCGCCGTTCGACCGGCGGCCGCGCGGTGCGCTATCATCAGGCCGCCACGTTGCCCGCGGCGCGGCCGCGCGCCCAACCGACATCCGAGCCCTGCCCATGCCACGCGCCGACGCCCCCCGCAGCGCCCTCGCATACGCACTGATCGCCGCGGCCCTCCTGTGCCCGGGCTCCGCCCGCGCGACGCTCACCGTGCCCACCGACTTCGTGGACGAGGAGGTGTTCCACGGACTGAACCAGTCGGTGGCGATCGCGATGCTGCCCGACGCACGCATCTTCGTGGTCGAGAAGGAGACCGCCCGCGTGCGGCTGATCGTGAACGGCGCGCTCGCCGCGACCGACCCCGTGATCACGGTCCCCGACGTGGACTCCGACATCCTCGAGGAGGGTCTGCTCGGCGTCGCGGTCGACCCCAGCTGGCCGACCTGGCCCTACCTCTACGTCTATTACAACTACGCCGGCTCCGACAACATCCGCCTCTCGCGGTACACGGTCGGCGGCGACCTCGCCTTCACCGGCGACGGCAGCCTGACGATCGATCCGGGCACGCGCTACGACATCCTGACCGACATCCCCGACCTCTCCCCGTTCCACAACGCCGGGACGCTCCGGTTCGGACCCGACGGGATGCTCTACGTCTCGATCGGGGACGACTACAACCCCTGCCAGTCGCAGGACATCGAGGTGCTGGCCGGCAAGGTGCTGCGACTCGACGTCTCGCTGCTCCCGCAGGGCGGGGGAGGCCCGCCGCCGAAGAGCATCATCACCCCGTTCGACAACCCGTTCGTGGGCAACCCGAACGCCAACGCCCGGCTGGTCATCCATCGCGGCCTGCGCAACCCGTTCCGCTTCGCGATCGACGCACTCACCGGGGACATCGCGATCGGCGACGCGGGCGCCGACGATCGCGAGGAGATCGACCATCTCACCGCCCTGGGCGGCAACCTGCAGTGGCCGATCTACGAGGGCGACATCCCGGGTCCCACGACCTGCGCCTGGGTCGACAGCAGCAGCTGGAACGCCCCGGTCCACGTCTACGACCACAACCAGGGGGCGGCGGTGGTCGCCGGCGTCATCTATCGCCCGCCGGCCGGGGCCAGCGACCCGTTCCCGTCCTACTACGACGGGGACATCTTCTTCACCGACTTCTACGGCGGCTGGGTGCGGCGGCTCAAGCGCACCGGGGACACGTGGGCGCCGGAGTCGGCCTACGGCCAGCCCAACCCGACGGACTGGGCCACCGACCTCGGCGCCTCGCTGATCACGGACTGGGCGATCGGGCCCGACGGCTCCGTCTACTACTGCCGGCTGCTCAGCATGTTCACGCAGGGCCCGGGCGAGATCCGGCGCATCCGGTTCACCGGCGTCGTGTCCGCCCCGTCCCCCGGACGGGACGGGCTCGAGTTCCGCGCCCCCTATCCCTCGCCCTCGCGCGGACCGGTCACCTTCGACTTCGCGCTGCCGGCCGCCGGGCGCGTCACGCTCGACGTCTTCGACGTCACCGGCCGCCGGGTCCGCACGCTCCTCGACCCCGGCGAGCGGGCGGCCGGGACCCATCGTGCGCGCTGGGACGGGCGGGACGACGCGGGCCGCCGGGCGGCCCCCGGCGTCTATCTCGCGCGTCTGACCGCCGCGGGGCGCGTGCTCGAGCGGCGGCTGGCGCTGCTCGACTAGCCTTCCCCGGCGGTCCCCGGCCCGCCGCGCTCGACCGCGCCGGGCGGCTCGGGTAGCATCGGCCGCCCATGCCTTTCCAGCTCCACGCTCCGTACCCGCCCCGCGGCGACCAGCCGGAGGCGATCGCCCAGCTCCTCGCGGGTCTGCGGGGGGGGCAGCGTCACCAGACGCTGCTCGGGGTTACCGGCTCGGGCAAGACCTTCGCCTGCGCCTCCGTGATCGCGGCCTGGAACCGGCCGACGCTGGTCCTGTCACACAACAAGACGCTGGCGGCCCAGCTCTACGGGGAGTTCCGCCAGTACTTCCCCGAGAACGGGGTCGGCTACTTCATCTCCTACTACGACTACTACCAGCCGGAGGCGTACGTCCCGGCGACCAACACCTACATCGCCAAGGACGCGAGCATCAACGACGACATCGACCGACTGCGTCTGCAGGCGACCTCGATGCTGCTCGAGCGGGAGGACGTCGTGATCGTCGCCAGCGTCTCCAGCATCTACGGGCTGGGGACGCCGGAGGACTGGCGCGGGATGCGCGTGGACGCCACCGCGGGCGACCGGATGCGCCGGGGCGAGCTGCTCGAACGGATGGTCGCCATCCAGTACACGCGGAACGACGTCGAGCCCGCGCGCGGCACCTTCCGCGTGCGCGGCGACGTGATCGAGGTGCATCCGGCCTACGAGGACCACCTCGTCCGCATCGAGCTCGACGACGACCTCGTGGCGCGCATCTCGGCCGTCGACCCGCTCACCGGCCAGGTGCTGCGCCGCATGGACCGGCTGGCGCTCTATCCGGCGAAGCACTTCGTGACTCCCGAGCCGCGCATGCGGGCCGCCCTCGCCGGCATCCGCGGCGAGCTGCGCGAGCGGCTCGAGGTGCTGCGGGCCGAGG
>CAZKQE010000183.1:0-6178 GCA_964554725.1 uncultured bacterium | reverse complement strand
CCGAGGTGTTCCCCGACCGCGACCACTTCGGGCGCATCTTCTACAACCAGGCGCGGATGTCGGCGCTCGGCGTGCCGCAGGTCGCGGTGGTCATGGGGTCGTGCACCGCGGGCGGCGCCTACGTGCCGGCGATGAGCGACGAGGCGGTCATCGTCAAGGAGCAGGGCACCATCTTCCTCGCCGGCCCGCCGCTGGTGAAGGCCGCGACCGGCGAGGAGGTGACCGCCGAGGCGCTGGGCGGCGGCGACGTCCACACCCGCATCTCCGGGGTCGCCGACCACCTCGCCGAGGACGACGCCCACGCGCTCGAGATCGCGCGCGACATCGTCGCCCACCTCGGCGCCGGGACGCGCGCCGGCCTCGAGCTGCTCGACCCCGAGCCGCCGCGCTACGACCCGGAGGAGATCTACGGGCTGCTGCCGCGCGACCTGCGCACGCCCTACGACGTGCGCGAGCTCATCGCGCGGCTGGTGGACGGCTCGCGCTTCCACGAGTTCAAGGCGCGCTACGGCACCACGCTGGTGACGGGGTTCGCCCATCTCCACGGCATCCCGGTCGGCATCCTTGCGAACCAGGGGGTGCTGTTCAGCGAGACCGCGCTCAAGGCCACGCACTTCATCGAGCTGGCCGCGCAGCGGCAGGTGCCGCTGCTGTTCCTGCAGAACATCAGCGGGTTCATGGTCGGCCGCCAGTACGAGCACGGCGGCATCGCCAAGGACGGCGCCAAGATGGTGCACGCGGTCGCCAACGCGCCGGTGCCCAAGGTCACGCTGATCATCGGCGGCAGCTTCGGCGCCGGCAACTACGGCATGTGCGGGCGCGCCTACCAGCCGCGCTTCCTGTTCATGTGGCCCAACAGCCGCATCAGCGTGATGGGTGGCGAGCAGGCCGCCTCGGTGCTGGCGCAGGTCAAGGACGCCGGCGGGAAGAAGATGAGCGAGACCGAGGAGCGGAGGTTCAAGCAGCCGATCCTCGACAAGTACGAGGAGGAGGGGAGCCCCTACTACTCGACCGCCCGGCTGTGGGACGACGGCATCCTCGACCCGGCCGGCACCCGCGACGCGCTGGGCCTCGCGCTCGCCGCCTCGCTCCACGCGCCGATCCCCGAGATGCGGTTCGGCGTGTTCCGGATGTAGCGCCGTCCGCCGCGCACCGCCGCCCGTGAGCGCCCCGGTCGAGACGCTGCTGCTCACCGCCTCCGACGTCGCGGCGTGCCTGTCGCCCGACGAGTGCCGGGCCGCGCTCTCCCGCGCGTTCGCGCTGCTCGCCCGCGGGAGCGTGCCGGCGCCGCGCGCGCTCGGGTTCGAGTCGGCGGAGGGCAGTTTCCACGTCAAGGCGGCCCGGTTCGACGACGGTCGCCCGCGCTTCGTCGCCAAGCTCAACGGCAACTTCCCCGCCAACCCCGAGCGCCACGGCCTGCCCACCATCCAGGGGGTGCTGGTGCTGGCGGACGCCGCCGATGGGCGCCCGCTCGCGGTGATGGACTCGGGCGCGCTCACCGCGATCCGCACCGCGGCGGCCTCGGCGCTGGCTGCGGAGCACCTCGCGCGCGGCGACGCCGCGGTGGCGGCGATCGTCGGCTGCGGCCTGCAGGGCGCGGCGCACGTCGAGGCGCTGCTCGCGCTGCGCCCGCTGCGCGAGCTGCGCCTGTTCGACCCCCGGCGCGAGCGTGCCGAGGGGCTCGCCGCGCGGTTCGCCGAACGGACGGAGGGCGCGTTCCGCGTCGCCGGCACGGTGCGCGAGGCGACGGCCGACGCGGCGATCGTCGCCACCTGCACCGCCGGCGCCGATTTCGTGCTGACGGAGCGCGACGTCGCGCCCGGCGCGTTCGTCGCCGCGGTCGGCGCCGACAACCCGCACAAGCGCGAGCTCCATCCCGCCCTGATGGCGCGGGCGCGCGTGGTGGTGGACGACCTCGCCCAGTGCGCGGCGGGCGGCGACCTCCACCACGCGATCGCCGCCGGACTCCTGCGCCCGGAGGACGTCCACGCCACGCTGGGCGAGGTGGTGGCGGGGCTCCGGCCCGGGCGCGAGCGCGAGGGCGACCTGTTCGTGTTCGACTCGACCGGCATCGCGCTCGAGGACGCCGCCGCCGCCGACCTCGTCCACGAGCGGGCGCGGGCGCTGGGGCTCGGCCGCGCCGTGCGGTTCGGCGCGTGAGCGCTCCGTCGCTCGGCGAGGCGGTGCGGGCCTGGGTGCGCGTGTCGCTGCTGAGCTTCGGCGGGCCGGCGGGACAGATCGCGGTCATGCACCGCATCCTGGTCGAGGAGAAACGCTGGGTGGGCGAGCGGCGGTTCCTCCACGCGCTCAACTTCTGCATGCTGCTGCCGGGCCCCGAGGCGCAGCAGCTCGCGACCTACCTCGGCTGGCTGCTCCACGGCTGGCGCGGCGGGCTGATCGCCGGGACGCTGTTCGTGCTGCCCGGGTTCCTCGCCATCCTCGCGCTCAGCATGCTCTACGCCGGCCAGCAGGGGACGGTGCTGGTCACCGCGCTGTTCTTCGGTCTCAAGCCGGCGGTGATGGCGGTGGTGGTGGACGCGCTGATCCGGGTCGGCCGCCGCGCGCTGCGCGGCACGCCGATGGTGCTGCTGGCCGGCGCGGCGTTCGTGGCGATGTTCTTCCTCGGGACGCCGTTCGCCTTCATCCTCCTCGGTGCCGCGACCGTGGGGCTGGTCGCCGGCCGCCGCTGGCCGCCGCCGGCGCCGGCCCACGGCCCGGCCGTCGCCGGGGACGACGCGACGCCGGCCTTCGGCGACGAGCCCCGGGTGCTGCCCCGCCCCTCGCTCCGCCGCTCGCTGGCGGTCGCGCTCGCGGGGCTCGCCGCCTGGTGGCTGCCGGTGCTCGTGCTGGCGCTGGCGTTCGGCGGCTCGCACGTGTTCGTGCGGCTCGGCCTGTTCTTCAGCAAGGTGGCGGTGCTCAGCTTCGGCGGCGCCTACGCGGTGCTGGCCTACGTCGCCGAGGAGGCGGTGGGCACCTTCGGCTGGCTGCGGCCGGCCGAGATGCTGGACGGGCTCGGGATGGCGGAGACCACCCCCGGGCCGCTCATCATGGTCGTGCAGTTCGTCGGCTACCTCGCCGCCTTCCGCGAGGCGTCGGGCCTGCCCCCGCTGTGGGCCGGCGTGGTCGGCTCGCTGGTGGTCACCTGGGTCACCTTCGTCCCCTGCTTCCTGTGGATCTTCCTCGGCGCGCCCTACGTCGAGCGGCTGCGCGGCATGCCCGCGCTCGCGGCGGCGCTCTCCGCCATCACCGCGGCGGTCGTGGGGGTGATCCTCAACCTGGTCGCGTGGTTCGGGCTCCACGTGCTGTTCGCGCGCGTGGACGAGCTGCGCTGGGGGCCGGTGCGCCTGCTGGTCCCCGACCCGGGCACGATGAGCGTGGCCTCGGCGCTCATCGCCGCGGGCGCGTTCGTCGCGATGCTGCGCCTGCGCTGGGGAATGGCGCCGACGCTGCTGGCCGGGACCGCGGCCGGGGCGGCCTGGGTGCTGGCCGGGGGCCGCTGAGCCGCCCCGACTTGCGTCGCGCCATCCGAGCGGCTTCAATCCATCCCCGGCGTCCCCGCGGTCCCGCCCGCGGGCCGCCCCGACCGGCGGCCGCCCACCAGGAGCGCACATGCCCACCACGATCGAGATCGTCCGCGACGGCCCGGTGGCCCGCGTGTGGCTGAACCGTCCCGAGCAGCACAACGCGCTGGCCGCCGAGCTGGTCGCCGAGCTGACGAGCGCGCTCCACGCGCTGGCGCTCGAGAGCGCGGTGCGCGTCGTGGTGCTGGGCGGACGCGGTCCCTCGTTCTGCGCCGGGGCCGACATCGCGGTGATGAAGGCCTCGGCCCACGCGACCTTCGACGAGAACCTGGCCGAGGCGGAGCGCCTGGGCGGGCTGTTCTCGACCCTCGCCGACCTGCCGCGGCCGGTGGTCGCGCGGCTCCACGGCAACGTGCTGGGGGGCGGCGTCGGTCTCGCCTGCGCGTGCGACCTGGCGGTGGCCGCGGACGACGCCCGCTTCGCGCTCTCCGAGGTGCGGCTCGGCATCCTGCCGGCGCTCATCAGTCCCTACGTCATCCGCCGGCTCGGGGACCGCGCCGCGCGCGAGCTGATGCTCACCGGCGAGCGGATCGACGCCGCCGCGGCGCTGCGCCACGGCCTGGTCCACCACGTCGCGACCGCCGCCGACCTCGACGCGCGGGTCGAGGAGCGCGTGGCCGCGCTGCTGGCCGGGGCGCCGCGCGCGCAGGCGCGCATCAAGACCCTGCTCGAGCTGTGGGCGGACTCGACCTGGGAGGAGTACCGCAGCGGGTTGCCGCGGGTGCTCGCCGAGGTGCGCTCCGGCGACGAGGCGAAGGAGGGCCTGGGGGCCTTCTTCGAGAAGCGGAAGCCGGGCTGGACGCGGAGCTCGTGAGCCCCGCGATCCGCCCGCGCGGCTGAGCGCGGCGCCCCGGGCATGTTCACCCGCGTCCTGATCGCCAACCGCGGCGAGATCGCCTGCCGCATCGCCCGCACCCTGCGCGCGATGGGCATCCGCAGCGTCGCCGTGTGCTCGGAGGCCGACCGCGGCGCGCTCCACACCCGGGTCGCCGACGAGACCGTGCCGATCGGTCCCGCCGAGCCGCGCGCCTCCTACCTGAACGTCGCCGCGCTGGTCGCCGCGGCCCGGTCGTCGGGCGCCGAGGCCGTGCACCCGGGCTACGGGTTCCTGGCCGAGAACGCCGGGTTCGCCGAGGCGGTCGAGGCCGCCGGTCTCACCTTCATCGGGCCCACCCCGGAGCAGGTGCGCGCGATGGGCGACAAGCGCGCGGCGCGCGCGCTCGCGGTCGCCGCGGGCGTGCCGGTGGTGCCGGGCGTCGAGGGCCGCGACCCGGCGGCCCTGCTCGCCGAGGCGGGCCGCATCGGGTTCCCGGTGATGGTGAAGGCGGCGCTCGGGGGCGGCGGCAAGGGGATGCGCGTGGTCGCGACCCCCGCGGAGCTCGAGGAGGCGCTGGCGAGCGCGGCGCGGCTCGCCGCCTCCGCGTTCGGCGACGGTGCCGTCTACCTCGAGCGCCGGCTCGAGCGCGCGCGCCACATCGAGGTGCAGGTGGCGGGCGACGGCCGCGGCGCGGCGATCCACCTCGGCGAGCGCGAGTGCTCGCTCCAGCGCCGCCATCCGAAGGTGGTCGAGGAGAGCCCCGCGGCCGGCGTGGACGCCGCGCTGCGCGACGGCCTCACCGGGGCGGCGGTGGCGCTGGCGCGCGCGGTGCGCTACCGCGGCGTCGGCACGGTCGAGTTCCTGGTCGCCCGGGACGGCGGGTTCCACTTCCTCGAGATGAACACCCGGCTCCAGGTCGAGCACCCGGTCACCGAGGGCGTCACCGGGCTCGACCTGGTGCGCCTCCAGCTCGAGGTCGCGGCCGCGGGCCGCCTGCCGTGTGCGCAGGAGGAGGTCCGGTCGCGCGGTCACGCGATCGAGGCCCGCGTCTACGCCGAGGACGCGGCGCGCGGCTTCCTGCCGCAGGCCGGCACCGCCCTCCGGGTGCGCTGGCCGGAGGGCGACGGGATCCGGGTGGACGCCGGGGTCGAATCCGGCGACCGGGTCCCCGTGCACTACGACCCCATCCTCGCCAAGGTGGTGGCGACCGGCGGCACGCGCGCGCAGGCGCTCGAGCGGCTCGCCGGGGCGCTCGACCGCACGCTGGTGCACGGCGTGACCACGAACCTGCCGTTCCTGCGGGCGCTGGTCCGCGCCGGGCCGGTGGGCGAGGCGGCGGTGGACACGGAGTGGATCGAGCGCGAGTTCCTGGACGGCTTCGCCGCCCTGGCCCTCGCACCGGCGCCCGAGCTGGCGCTCGCGGCGGCGGCGCTCGCCGAGCGGTTCGCCGCCGGGGCCCCGGCGCGAGGACGCGCCGGCACGCCGCGGCGCGCGGACGTGTTCGCCGCGCTGGGTCGCTGGCGTCTGGCCGGGCTCGAGTGATGCGCGGCGAGTGGCGGGACGGCGACCGGGTGCGGGTCGTCGAGGTGAGGTCGGAGGGGGCCGGGCGCTACCGCGTGACGGTGGACGACGCGCCGCTCGAGGTCGCGGTCGAGCGGCGTCCCGACGGCACGCTCGCGCTCACGACCGCCGCCGGCACCGTGGTCGCCGAGGTCACCGCGGACGGCCCGCGCCGCTGGGTGCGGCTCCCAAGGAGCCCGTCGACGGCTCTGATGAAGAG
>CAZKQE010000182.1:0-6193 GCA_964554725.1 uncultured bacterium | reverse complement strand
TACCGATCCAGCCGATCAGCTCCGCGTCCACCTCGGCGGGGTCGCCCAGCCGCACCTTGTAGTTGCACATCTGGCCGGCCGGCACCTCGCGCAGCCGGTCGGTCGCCTTCACGCCCTTCATGTTGAGCCCCACCTCGACGCTGGTCTGGGTCGCCGGGCCGATCATCGCGAACTGCTTCTTGCGACGGTAGCTGACGTAGGTCTTCTTCGGGGCCTCCTCGAACTCCCCGAGCGACCGCAGCGCCGCCAGCAACCGGTCGTGGATGGGTCGCAACGCGGCGCGCGGGCCCGTGTAGAGCCCGTCCAGCACCTGGTCGGAGGAGAGCCCCTGCGTGGCGGCGGACCCGTCCGACTTCATCACCGCATGGACCAGGGTGTTCGCGTCGCCGTGTCCCATGCCGAGGGTGGATTTGAGCATCGCGACCAGCTCTCCGTGCTTCGTGAGGCCGCTCTGTCTCACGATGCGGCCCAGCTCGGCGATCGACTTCCCGGTGCGCTTCTCGATGTTGGCGAGTTGGGTGACAAGCGCCTTCTGGACGTCGGTCACGACGGGACCTCCTGGCCTGGAGTGGGGCGGATGCGGCGGGAACGGGTCGCTGCGGCCGGCATCGTCCCACGGACCGCCCCGCGGACGGGCCCGCCGCCGGACGGGCGCCGCGTGGCGCGCGACGGGCGCGCGGCCATCGGGGCGGCCGGGCGCCCGGGGGGCGGAGCCCGCCGTTTCTGCTAGGCTGCGGGTCTCCCCGTCGCGCGGACGCGGTCCGTGGCGACTCGATCCGATCCCCTGATGGAGACCCGGCCCATGAATCCGAGAGCCCTCGTCCGCATCTTTCCGGCCGCGCTGCTCGCGCTCGGCCTCGCCACGCCCGCCGTCCGCGCCGAGTTCACGCCGCCGCGGCCCAGCCCCAGCGCCTCGGTCAGCCAGGGCCTGGGCCTGACGACGCTCACGCTCCACTACAGCCGTCCGGGGGTCAAGAACCGTGTCATCTGGGGCGGACTGGTCCCCTACGACTCGACGTGGCGGACCGGCGCCAACGAGGCCACGACGCTGACCACCGCCGACGAGATCATGATCGGCGGCAAGAAGCTGCCGGCCGGCAAGTACAGCCTGCTCACGATCCCCACGCGCGGCGCCTGGACCGTGATCCTGAGCGGTCAGAAGGACCTGCTCGGCACCTCGAACTACGATCCCAAGCAGGACGTGCTGCGCGTCACGGCGACGCCCGACACCAGCCAGCCGCACGAGGAGTGGATGTGGCTCGGCTTCACCGACCTGACGTCGAACTCGGCGAACCTGACGCTGCGCTGGCAGCGCCTGCGGCTCGCGGTGCCGATCACGATCGACCTGGACGCGATGGTGCTCGCCAGCGCCCGCAAGGAGATCACCGCCGCCGAGCGCGACGCGTGGCGGAACTCGCTGCGCGCCGCGACCTGGTGCTTCGACAACGGCGTGGCGCTCGCCGACGGGGCGAAGTGGCTCGACCAGTCGATCGCCGCGCAGGCGAACCACGCCAACCTCTCGCTCAAGGCCCGCTGGCTGGCGAAGGACGGCAAGAAGGCGGAGGCCCTCGCCACCGCGAAGCGCGCGGTGACGGTCGGCAAGGCGGCGACCCCGCCGGCGAACACCGCGCCCACCGAGGCGCTGATCGCCGAGTGGAGCGCGAAGAAGTAGCGGCGCGCTCCCGCGACGTCGTGCGGCGGCCGGTCCCGACGGGTCCGGCCGCCGCGGCGTCTGCGGCGGCCGGGCGACCTCCCGCCGCGTCCCCTACGCCGCCCGCGCGACGTCCTTCCGCCCCAGCGCCGGCTGCAGCGCGAGGGCGATCGCCATCACCAGCGCGCAGCCGATGAGGTTGTACCAGAGGAACGAGATCTTCGTCAGCGCGAAGCAGGCGACCACCACCGCCTCCGCCGCCAGCGCCGCGACGAACACCGCCGTGCCGCCGACCCGCCGCAGGTAGAACGCGGTGAGGAAGATCCCCAGGATGGTGCCGTAGAAGAGCGAACCGAGGATGTTGACCGCCTCGATCAGCGAGCCGAGGCGGGCGGCGTACTCGGCGAAGCCGACCGCGAAGGCGGCCCAGGCGACGGTGACAATGCGCGACACCCGCACGTCACGCCCGGGATCGGCCGCCGGACCCGCGACCCGCCGGTAGACGTCCACCACCGTGGTCGAGGTGAGGGCGTTCAGCTCCGCCGAGGTGGAGTTCATCGAGGCGGCGAACACCGCGGCGAACACCAGGCCGATGAGCCCCACCGGGAGATGGCCGAGGACGAAGCTGAGGAACACGTAGTTCGTGTCGCTGGTCTGCGAGGCGGGATCGTGCTCGCGGATGAGGGCGACCGTCTCCTCGCGCACGCCGGCGAGCGCCGCCCGCGCCCGGCCGAGGCCGGTGTCGGCGGCCGCCACCGCCCCCTCGTCCCCCGCGCGGCGGGCGGCGAGCAGCAGCCGCACGTGCTGCTCGCGGGCGACCAGCGCCTCGCCGTGGCGCGACTCGAGCGCCGCCACCTCGCTCGCGGCCGGCCCCGAGCGCAACCGCTCGAGGACCACCGGGTTGAAGAACAGGGGCGGCGGCGCGAACTGGTAGAAGACGAACACCAGCACCCCGAGCCCGAGGATGAACATCTGCATCGGCACCTTGGCGAGGCCGTTGAACAGCAGCCCGAGCCGGCTCTGGCCGACCGAGCGGCCGGTCAGGTAGCGGCCGACCTGCGACTGGTCGGTGCCGAAGTACGACAGCTGGAGGAAGAACCCGCCGATCAGCCCCGACCACAGGTTGTAGCGGTCGTCGGGATCGAACCGGAGCTGGAGCGCGTTGAGCTTGCCCGAGCGCCCGGCCACCCAGGCCGCGTCGCCGGGCGATACGCCCTGCGGGAGCGAGAGCACGATCAGCACGAACGCGACCAACATGGTGCTCATGATGATCAGGAACTGGAGCACGTGGGTGTGGCTCACCGCCTTGCTGCCGCCCGAGGCGGTGTAGATGACGACCAGCCCCCCGAGCAGCACGCAGGTCCAGCGCACGTCCCAGCCGAGGATGACGGAGAGCACCAGCGCCGGCGCATAGATCGTGAGGCCGGCGGCGAGACCGCGCTGGATCAGGAACAGGGCGGCGGCGAGCGAGCGGGTCTTGCCGTCGAAACGCCGCTCGAGGTACTCGTAGGCGGTGAAGACCCGGAGCCGGTGGTAGATGGGGATCGCGGTGACGCACAGCACGACCATCGCCAGCGGCAGGCCGAAGTAGAACTGGACGAACCGCATCCCGTCCACGTAGCCCTGGCCCGGCGTCGAGAGGAAGGTGATCGCGCTCGCCTGCGTCGCCATCACCGAGAGCGCCACCATGTACCAGCGCATGCCGCGGCCGGCGAGCAGGAAGTCGGTGAGGTCGCGCTCGCCGCGGCCGCGCCACACGCCGTAGGCGACGAACCCGGCCAGCGCCGCGAACAGGACGCCCCAGTCGAGCGGGCTCACCGGACCCGCGCCCTCATCGCCCCCATCCGCTCAGCCACCCGCACAGCAGGATGACGAGCAGCAGCTCGCCCAGCACCACGGCGTAGAGGGCGCGCCAGCTGCCGAGGACCGGCGGCGGCTCCTCGCCCGCCGCGGCGGGCGGCGGGTCGGGGTCCGCCGCGGGGGCGCGCCGCCTGGGTCCCATCCGCGGCTCAGCGCGCGGGGCTGACCAGGTTCGCGAACAGCCGCCAGGCGCCGGGGACCCCGGCCGGCAGCTGGCGGAAGAACGCGAACCCGGTGTAGACGAAGGCGCCCTTCCCGTGCCGGGCGTACAGCAGCCCGCCGTCGCGCGCCGGCTCGCCGGGATCGCGGGACGAGAGCACCGCGTCGTAGCGCGGGTCGAAGGGGCTCGCGAAGTAGAGCCCGCGCTCCTGCACCCAGCCTTCGAAGTCGCCGGGACCGATCGGGTTGGGGCGGGTGAGCAGCGCGTGGCCGGGGGCCTTCGCCTCCACCGGCGCCGACTCCACGGTGACCCGGTCGCGCGAGATCTGGAACGGGTACGGGCCCAGCCGGTCCCGCAGCGCGGACTCGGCGGTGTTGTACTGGACCACCAGCCGCCCGCCGTTCGCGACGTACTCGAGCAGCCGGCGCTGCAGCCCGCGCAGGCGCGGGCGGGTGTTGTAGGCGCGCACCCCCGCCACGATCGCGTCGAAGCGTGCGAGGTCGGCGTTCTCGACCTCGTCGTCGTCGAGCAGCGTGACCGCGAACCCCATCTGCTCGAGCGCCTCGGGCCCCGCGTCGCCCGAGCCCATCAGGTAGCCGACCGTCCGCCCGTCGACCCGCAGGTCGGTCCGCACCAGGCGCGCCTCGGCCGGCGGCAGCAGCGTCTGGATCGGGACGTGCGGGTAGTCGAGCCGGACGATGCGCCGGTCGTGCCGGCCGCCCGCCGTCTCGAACTCGGCGCCGACCGCCGCCGCGGCGGGCCCGGCGCCGGGGGTGACGAGGAAGCGCAGGGTCGTGTCCGCCTCGCCGGGGGCGAGCGCGACGGCGGCGGCGGCCGGGACGCTCGACCAGCCGTCGGGGAGACGCAGCCGCAGCGTGCCGTCCACGCGCGCGTCGGCGCTCTGCACCACGACGCGGACCTCGCGTGCCGCCGGCCCGGAGAACAGGTAGACGCCGCGGTCGAAGCGCATCGTCACCGGCGGCACCACCTCGAACGCGCGGTAGCGCTCCCCGGCCACCGGGTCCACCCAGCGGTAGACGACCGGCACCGTGAACGAGACCGGCCGGCCGGCGATGGCGAGGCGCAGCTCGGCGGCGAGCGCGGGCGGGTTCTCGGGCGTGCCGGTGAGACCGCCCGACGCGACGTCGAACGAGCCCGCCAGCGGCCGGCGGCGCAGCCAGTACGGTTCGCCGGTCGGGGTGTCGGCGGGCAGGGTCACCGCGAGCGTGTCGCCGGCCGCCACGTTGAAGGCGAGCGGCCGGGCGGGGACGGCCGCCGTCGCCAGCGGGGCGGACCCGTCCGGCGTCGCGCGGGTGATCGAGACGCCCTCGAGGCGGACCGCGACGTCGCTGCGGTTGAGCGCCGAGGTGACGACGCGGATCGGCCTTCCCGGCGAGGCCCACGGGGTGGCCGCGGTCGCCTCGAGCCACAGGCCGGCGCACGAGCGGATGACCGCCCGCAGCTCCTCGCGCTTCGCCGCGACCAGCGGTCCGTCCGCCAGCGTCTCGAGGATGCCGTGCGCCTGGAGCAGCAGCGGCAGGATGGCCTGCGGGCGCTCCGGGCGGAACTCGCGCGCCGCGCGCGCGAGCAGCGCCGTGAGCCGGGCGCCGCCCGGGATCCGCGACCAGGTGAGATCCACGCCGTCGAACAGGTCGCGTGCGGCGCGCTCTCCGCCCCGGTGCTCGAGCGTGTTCGTGAAGCTGCCGCGCCGCTCGGCGGCGCCGAAGCCCTGCGACTTGTGCATGCTGCGGCTCTCGCCGGCGATCTCGGTGTAGGAGCGCCCGAGCAGCGGGTTGTACTCGCCGAGGTCCACCCGCAGGCGCCCCGGGGTGGTGTCGGGGCCGGCGGCGCCGAAGCGGGCGACGTTCCACACCACGCGCTTCGCCTGCCAGGGCGTCACCCAGCGGAGCTGCTCCGGGAAGCGCGCCGGGTCGGCCGCCGCCGCGAACGCCTCCTCGGCGAGCAGCGCCGAGGCGGTGTGGTGGCCGTGCCCGCTGCCGCCGCCCTCGGTGCCGAAGCGGGTGATCACGACGTCGGGCCGGAAGCGGCGGATCACCCACACGACGTCGGCGAGGATGCGCTCGCGGTCCCAGATCTCGAGCGTCTCCTCGGGTCCCTTCGAGAACCCGAAGTCGAGCGCGCGGGTGAAGAACTGCTCGGCGCCGTCGATCCGGCGCGCGGCGAGCAGCTCCTGGGTGCGGATCACCCCCAGCAGCTCGCCGGTGTCCGCGCCGATCAGGTTCTGCCCCCCGTCCCCGCGGGTGACGGAGAGGTAGGCGGCCCGCACCCGCCGCCCGTTCACGAGCCAGGCGAGCATGGCGGTGTTCTCGTCGTCGGGATGGGCCGCGACGTAGAGGGCGCTGCCCACCACGTTGAGCCGCTCGAGCGCGAGCCGGATGCGGGCGGCGTCGAGCACGTCGGGCGGCCGCGGGTCGGCCGCGACGGCGGCCGGGAGCAGCAGGAGCGCCGCCAGGGCCAGCGCGCCGGCGCACACGCCGCATGCGGCGGAGCACATGCCCGTC
>CAZKQE010000181.1:0-6226 GCA_964554725.1 uncultured bacterium | reverse complement strand
AGCGCGACCCGCGACGGGAACAGACGGGCCGCGAGCAGGTCCGTCACGCGCCACCGCCGGGACGCGATGCCCACGCGCATCGCGGGCGTCTCGAGGTGCTTTCGCTCCGACACCCACTTGAGATAGTTCCGCCACACCATCAGCACCGCCATCCGTTCCGCCGCGCTCTGCCGCCGTTTCGAGAACGCGATCGTCTCGCGCTTGTGGTTCGCCCCGCAGTGCCGGATCAGAAGGTCGAGCAGATTGATCGCGAACAGCGGGTTCGCCGGCGTGCGAGCCGCCCGAGACGATGTGGTGCGATGCTCGACCCGCAGGTGCGTCACCCGGCGAATCGCCCGCGGGTAGTCCGCGTGCCGGTCGGTGTGGAGCACGAGCGACTGCGGGCGCGGGGCCACGATTCGCAGCAGGGCGGCGACATCCCGCGCTCCCGCGTCCGGGTCGGGCCGCCCATGGATGGCCTCGATCTCGCTCCGCAGGCGCCGCTGACGTCTCGTCATCGTGCCGCTGCGGCGGAGCTCCGTGTCCGTGAACCCGTAGAAGAAGTGCGATTGCCGGCCGGCGACGACGTGGAACGCAGTCGGATGGAACTGGCTGTACTCGAACGTCACGAACCCGTCGAGGGCGACCGGTTCCGGGATCGGCCCCCGCGGCCGATGGCGCTCATGGAACAGCAGGCAGTGGCGACCGAGCCGCGCGGCGTGACGGGCGACCGTCGACGGGGCGACGTCGAACTCGCGGGCGATCTGACGGAACGCCGAGCACGCGACCAGCCGGAGGACCAGGGGCGCCAGCAGGTCCGGCCGCCGGAGCCAGTACCCGGTGCGGAAGGTCTGCGAGCTGAACGACCGCCGGCAGTGTCCACAGCGGTACCGCTGGACGGTACAAGGTGGACGCTGGCGATGGTGGACGCCGTCCCGATGGACGCGCCAGCCGCGGCGGTCGCCGGCATGGTAGGGACAGGCCGGATTGGGGCAGAAGGGGGGCGCATGGGGGGCGGCGGTGGGTTCCATGCCCGGATCATGACTGCATGGACCCTGCCACCCCGAATCTTCGCGGCACAACCGTCAGGGAGTGTTGGGTTCCAGTTCGAGGGTGGTCGGGTCGGTCAGCCGGACCCGCATCAACCGCTCCGGGTGCGCCTCCACCCCGTACCGCGCCTTGTGCCGCGCCACCAGCGCCAGCAGCATCGCCTCCGACTTCCGCTCGCGGAGCGCGTCGTCCACCATGTGCTCGGCCTCCTCGTAGGAGAGCTGGCGGCCGGGGTCGAAGGCGAGCGACTGGAGCACCAGCCAGTGGCCGGACTCGTCGGGGCCGATCACGCGCAGGTCGCCGGGGCGCAGCTCCTGGAACAGGAGCGTGTGGTGCGGGCCCTGTTCGTTCTGCCGCCGCTCCTGGATCGAGCCCGAGAGGAGGCCCGAGAGCGAGTCGGCGCGCAGGATGTCGGCGGCCCGCTCGCCGGCCCGCAGCCGCGCCGCCAGGGAGTCGGCGGCGCCCTGCGAGAAGCGGACGATGGCGGCGAAGCGCACGCTCGGGTAGGTGACGAGCTGCTGCAGGTTCTCCCGGTAGAAGGCCCGCCGTTCC
This sequence comes from uncultured bacterium, assembly GCA_964554725.1. Lineage (GTDB taxonomy): Bacteria > Eisenbacteria > RBG-16-71-46 > RBG-16-71-46 > RBG-16-71-46 > WS-11. The sequence continues at coordinate 4,645 of CAZKQE010000181.1, read as the reverse complement.
TGCGGGTCGTTCCACACCCGGCTCGAGATCGAGTCGGAGTAGAGGTGCTCCACCCGCAGCTGCTCCTCGCGGGAGGCCATCAGCGCCATCGCCAGCGAGTCGCGGTCGAATCCGCGGGCCTCGGCCAGGCGCGCCATGTACGGCTGGAGGATCATCAGGTCCACGTACTCCTGGAACGAACGGGCATCGCTCACCACCGGCCGCATGGGGCCGGAGACCGCCGAGTAGGCCTGCACGAAGTCGCCCAGCGTGAACTCCCCGTCCCGGTGACGCGCCAGCACCCGGGCGGACTCCTCGGGCGTGAAGGTGGGGACCTCGCGGTCCAGGTTCAGGATCACCTGGCCGCCCTGGCCCGACTCCATGAGCGGCCGGCTGGTGAAGCGGGGGGCCGCCCAGGCGATGTTGGTCGAGTCGTGCCGGATGCCGAGGTCGCGGGACACCTCGGCCTGCACCCGGGCGGCATGACCGGCGGCGAGATGGTTCCGCAGGTGCATGTAGATCAGCCGGCGCACGCCGACGTAGGCGGGCGCGTCCACCTTGCGCCGCTCGACCGCCTGGTAGACGCGGTAGCCCTCGTCGGCGGTCAGGACCTCGGAGATCTCGCCCGGCTTGAGCCCGTACAGCACGAGCCCGGTGCCGGGGTCGAACGCGGCGCGCGGCAGCCAGCCGACCTCGCCGTCGGCGGGCTCGCCGGCGAGCGGGCGGTGGTGGCGGCGCACCGCCTCCGCCCACGCCAGCCGCTTCGCGACCAGCTCGGCCCGCACCCGGGTCGCCGTCGCGTGATCGGCGAAGCGGATGAGCCGCATGCGCTGCTCGTACTTGTACTGCTCGTAGATCCGCTGCAGGTCCGCCTCGCGGATGCGGACCGAGTCGGCCACCAGCCGGCGGAACGCGATGTCGGAGAGGATCCGCTCGCGGTGCTCGCGCAGCGCGGCGCGGTCCTCGAACGTGAGCGGACGGCCCACGTCGCGGGCGGTGAGCGCCATGACCTCGCGGTTGATCAGGCTGTTGAGGAACTCGAGCCGGCCCAGGCTGTCGGGCGGGGGCCGGAACTGGGGGTCGGAGGCGAAGTAGAGCTCGACGAAGTCGCGCACCCGCGTCACGCGTCCGCCGACCCGGATCAGCGTGGTGGTGTCGGGCAGGAACTGCCCGGTGTCCGGCACGCCGCCGATGTAGGTGGGGCGCGCCGCGGGCGGCGGGGGGGCCGCGCGCGGCGGGGAAGGGGTGGCGGCGGCCGCGGCGGCCGCGGCCAGGCACAGCAGGAGCGCGGCGGCGGGGAGGCGCAACCAGCGTGGGCTCATGGATCTCCGGGGGTACGCGCGGGACGGGGCCCGTCGCGGAGCAGGTCGGGGAGCAGCGCGGCGAACAAGTCTAGAGCGTGCTTCCGCGGGGGGTCAAGCGCGCGGGGATTTCCCCTTGCCTCGGCCGCGCCTCCGGGTAGTATCGCCTCACCCAGCCGGCCGGGCGGGGTCACGGTCACCCGCGGTACGGGCCCGTCGCCGACACGGCCGCCGTCCGCGCTCGGGTCCCACCCACGGACTGGAAACCACCCCACGGAGAGGGGTCACCCTTGCCGCATCCTGCCCGACACCACGCCGCGCCCCCCCGCCGCCTCCCGTCCCCTCGCCCGTACGCCCGCCGCGCGGTCCGCGCGGCCGTGCGGTCCGCCGCGGTCCTCGCCCTCGCGGCCGCGCTCCCCGGCGTCTGGCCGGGGGCCGCGCGGGCGGCCGAGGGTCTCTACCTGACCTGGAACGACTGCTACCTCGGGCCGACGCAGGTCTCGAACCTGGCCTTCGCCTGCAACACGAACCTGGGCCAGAGCGAGCTCTACTGCGCGTTCACGATGCCGGAGGCGGCCGACCGGGTGGTGGCGGTCGAGATCGTGGTGGACATCCAGCACTCCTCCGCCACGCTCCCCGCCTGGTGGCGGCTGGAGCCGGGCGGCTGCCGGGCCGATCCGGGCGAGATGAACCTGACCGCCGCGGTCACGTTTCCGGGCGTGAGCGCGTGCGTGAACATGTGGCAGGGCGCGGCGACCCCGGCGATCGCCGAGCTGGCCGGGTTCATCCCCTCGCAACCGGGCGGTCAGCCGAGCCAGGCCCGCATCAAGGTCACCGCCAGCGTGCTGCCGGAGGACGCCCGGACGCTGGACGCCACCAGCATGTACTACGCGGCGCGGATCGTGGTGCGGCACAACCGCACCGTCGGCGACCCCTCGTGCTCGGGCTGCGACGGGGCGGCGTGCCTGGTCCTGAACTCGATCCTGATCGGCCGCGTCCCCGGCTCGCCGGGCGGCGACTACTTCCTCCAGAGCGCCGGGCCGGGGGACGCCAACTGGGCGCGCTGGCAGGGGGGCGGCGGGGCCAACTGCGCCGCGGTCCCGGTGCGCAACCGCGCCTGGGGGCAGCTGAAGGGCCTGTACCGCTAGTCGTGGCGGAGCCGGCCCGCGGTCGGCCGCCGCGCGCGCCCGCGCAGGCGGTCCGGCGGCTGCGGCGCTAGCGGGAGCGCCCGGGCGCGGGGCGGCCGGCGCTCACCAGCGCGGCGAGCGCCCGCTCGTGGACCACCACCCGCGTCCGGCGCCGCAGCGTCGTGAGCAGCTCGCGCATGCGGCGCTCGCCCTCCTCGTCGGTCCACGCCCGCTTCACCAGGTCGCGCGCCTCGTCGAACGACCGCACCCGGGCGGGGATCATCGCGTTCACCCGCGCGACCTGCCAGCCGCCGGCCACCGAGTCGGGGCCGAGCACGGTGCCGGTGCCGCTGCGGGTGGCGGCCGCGAACAGCGCGCTGTCGTGCTCGGCCGTGATCTCGGCCAGATAGTCCACGCGCTCGCGCAGACCGCGCGCCACCAGCGAGTCGGCCTCGGCCGCGTCCCGCAGCCGGACCACCATGCGCGCGCCCTCGCTGCGGGTGGGGAGCAGGAGCCGCACCACCTGGATGCGCGCCGGGACCGCCCAGGCGCCGGGGTCGCGGTCGTACACGCGCCGCAGGGTGGCGTCGTCCATCGGCATCGCGCCGTAGACGTCGCGGGCCACCAGGTACTGCGAGGCGAGGTATTCCTCCTGCCGGCGCACCGCGTCCACCACGGCCGGGTGCCGGTCGAGGTGCCCGTGCTCGGCGGTGCGGCGCAGGACGCGCTCGAACAGCGCGTTCTTCACCAGGTCGCGCGCCTGCTCGACCGTCTCGACCCGCGGGCGGAACAGCGGGTTCAGCTTCTTCCACGCGTCGAGCAGGTCCGCCACCCGCACCGGGCCGACCTGGGACCAGCCGACCACGCGGCCGGAGTCCGCCGGGTCCACGACCGGCATCTGGCCCATGACCCGCAGGCGCGACCAGATGGACGAGTCGGCGGTGGGCCGCGGCAGCGCGCCCCACACCTTCGCCACGCGGGCGAGCAGCACCTCGTCGTAGCCGGCGCCGAGGCGCGCGACCGTGCTCTCGCGGGCCGCCACGCCGAGCGCCTCGTTGCCGAGCGGCGGCTCGCCGCGCGCCGCGCGCTCGCGGGCCAGCGCCTGCAGGGTCGAGTCGAGCGTCACCCGCATCACGGTCCGGTCGCGCAGGTTGGCGACCTGGGCGCTCTCGAGTGAGGTCCACTCCCACCGCTCCTCGGCGGCGCGCGCGGCGAGCAGCTCCTTGTCCACCAGCAGATCGAGAAACTCGCGGGCGCTCTGCGGGGTAAGGGAGTCGGGCCGCGCCGGCGGGGTGAGCTGCGCCCAGCCGCGCCAGAACGCGGTCGTGGAGACGGTGCGCCCGTCGCCGACCACCGCCAGCACGCTGTCGGGCAGCGGGTGGCCGGAGGGCAGGGCGACGCCGCGGGGATCCCCCTGGGGCCGGGCCGGGAACGGGGGCCGGACGGGCTTCGCCGCCCCGCCGGAGGCGGGGGGCGCCGGGTGGGCCACCGGCGCGACGCCGGCGGCGGCGAGCGGCGCCGAGGAGAGACACGAGACGATCAGCCACGCCACCGCACGACGCGCACGCCCACGAAGCACCATGGACCCCCCTGAACGGAACCCGATGCGAACTGCGAGCGGGCATTATAGCAGCGACTTGACCCGCTCTCGGCGGCGTCCCTAGACTCATCGGCTCATGCCCCTCCGTCCGCCTCTGCGAGCGGCCGCCCTGGCGCTGATCCTGCCGCTCCTCCTCCCGTCCGCCGCCCGGGCCGGGGGGGTGCGGCTGGTGACGGCCGACGACCGCGGCCTGACCCTGGAGCTCGAGCTGGCCGACTACCGGCTCGAGCCCCCCCGCCCGGACGGTCGCTCCCGGCTCGTCGCCCCGGGGCTCACCGCGCGGGCCGAGCCCGGACGGCCGGTGCTGCCCGCCGCCACCGCCCTGGTGGCGCTGCCGCCCGGGGCGCGCGCGGCGCTGGGGACGGTGGCCGGCGACCCCGAGCAGGTGCGCGAGGGCGTGCGGCTGTGGCTCGGCCAGCGGCGCGGGTTCGCCGAGGACCCGCAGGGGCTCGGCCGGGTGCCGGTCGCCGAGGACGTCGCGCCGATCCGCGACGGGCCCTGGCCCCTCGAGCGGGTGGAGATCGGGACGCCCTTCACGCTGCGCGGCCAGCGCATGGTGGCGGTGACGCTGCGGCCCTTCCGCTACGACGAGGCGGCGGGGCGGCTCCTGGTCCAGCGCCGGATGCGGGTGCGGGTCG
>CAZKQE010000180.1:0-6241 GCA_964554725.1 uncultured bacterium | reverse complement strand
TCGGGCAAGAGCGTGTGCCTGAACGCCATCATCACCGGGCTCCTGTTCCAGCACGAACCGCGGACGCTGCAGATGGTGCTGATCGACCCCAAGATGCTCGAGCTGTCGGCCTACAACGGCATCCCGCACCTGGTGATGCCGGTCGTGACCGAGGCGAAGCGCGCGAGCCGGGCCCTGCGCTGGGCGGTGTCCGAGATGGAGAAGCGCTACAAGCTGATGGCGACCTGCGGGGCCCGCAACATCGCCACCTACAACGAGAAGGTCGCGGCCGGCCTGGTGCCGAGCGGCCCCGCCGCCCCGGACGGCCGCCCGCCGGCCCCGCCCGAGCGGCTCTCCTACGTGGTCGTCGTTATCGACGAGCTGGCCGACCTCATGCTGACGGTGCCGGCCGAGATCGAGGAGCCGATCGCCCGCCTCGCCCAGATGGCGCGCGCGGTGGGCATCCATCTGGTGCTCGCGACCCAGCGTCCCTCGGTGGACGTGATCACCGGCGTCATCAAGGCGAACTTCCCCTCGCGCATCGCGTTCCAGGTGGCGAGCAAGATCGACTCGCGCACGGTCCTCGACATGAACGGCGCCGAGAACCTGCTCGGCCACGGCGACATGCTGTTCACGCCCGCCGGCAAACCCGAGCCCTATCGGATCCACGGCGCCTATGTCTCGGAGGAGGAGACCGCGCGCGTGGTCGAGTTCTGGCGCGCCCGCGCGGCGCCCGGCGTCGCGCCGCCGCTCGCCACCGAGCCGACCCTCGCCGAGCACGACGACGACGGCGAGGGGAACGGCGAGGAGGACTTCGACGACGCGCTCATCAACGAGGCCGCGCGGCTGGTGGTCACCCACCAGCAGGGCTCGACCTCGCTGCTGCAGCGCCGGCTCAAGGTCGGCTATTCGCGCGCGGGCCGCCTGATGGACCAGCTCGAGAGCCTCGGCGTGGTCGGCCCGTTCCAGGGGAGCAAGGCCCGCGACGTCCTGGTGGACGAGCGCTGGCTGGTCGATCGGGGACTGGAGTGAGGGGGCCGCGCCACCGGAACGGGACCCCGCGCGAGGCCGTGCCGGACACCCTGGCCTTCGTCACGCTCGGCTGCCCGAAGAACACGGTGGACTCGGAGGCCATGCTGGGCCTGATGGTGGCGGACGGGTTCCGGACCGTGGGCGACCTCGAGCAGGCGGACGTCGCGGTGGTGAACACCTGCGCCTTCCTCGGCAGCGCGGTGCGCGAGTCGAAGGACACGATCGCGCGGGTCGCGGGGCTCAAGGCGACGGGCCGGCTCAAGGCCCTCATCATCACCGGCTGCCTCGCCCAGCGCGAGGGTCCCTCGCTGCTCGACGAGTTCCCCGACGTGGACGCGGTGCTGGGCACCGGCCAGTGGCGGGAGGTGGCGCCGGTGGCGCGCCACGTGCTGTCCGGCGGCACGCGCCGGGCGTCGACCGAGTACCCGGGCGGCGCGCTCGACAGCCTGGTCCCGCGGGCGCTGTCCACCCCGCGCCACCTCGCCTACCTCAAGATCTCCGAGGGATGCGACCACCGCTGCACTTTCTGTATCATCCCCCGTCTGCGCGGGGACCAGCGGAGCCGGCCGATCGCCGAGCTGGTCGCCGAGGCGGAGCGTCTGGCGAAGGCCGGCGTACGGGAGCTCAACCTCATCGGGCAGGACACGACCGGTTACGGCACCGACCTGCCGGGCCGGCCGACGCTGGCGGACCTGCTGGAGGCCCTCGATCGGGTCGAGGGCCTCCACTGGATCCGCGTGCAGTACACGTACCCGCGGCTGTGGAGCGACCGGCTCATCGAGGTGTGGGCCGGCGCGAAGCGCGTCGTGCCGTACGTGGACATGCCGCTGCAGCACATCGCGGCGGGGATGCTGCGGACGATGGCGCGCGGGATGACCGCGCGCGACACCCGGGCGCTGGTCCGCCGCATCAAGGCCGGCATCCCGGGGGTGGCGTTCCGCACCAATTTCATCGTCGGGTTCCCGGGCGAGACCGAGGCGGACTTCGAGGAGTTGTGCCGGTACGTGGAGGAGGAGCCGTTCGACAACCTGGTGGTGTTCGCCTTCGAGCGGGAGCGCGAGACCCCGTCCTACACGATGGGGGACCGGGTCCCGGCGGCCGTGCGCCGGCGCCGGCGCGCGCGGCTGCTCGAGCTGCAGCAGCGCCTCTCGCGCGAGCGTCTGGCGCGGCGGATCGGCGAGCGGGTGACGGTGATGATCGACGGCCCGGCGGCGGGCGGCGGGCGCCCGGAGCGGTCCCGGTTCGCGGCCCGCACGGCCGGGTCGGCGTGGGAGGTGGACGGGGGGGTGGCGGTGGAAGGAGAGCATCTGGAGGCGGGCGCGCTGGTGCCGGTGCGGATCACGGGTGCCGCGGCCTACGACCTGTTCGCGCGGGTGGAACCTGCGACCGACGTCCCATTTCCCATCCTGAAAGGACACGCCTGATGCGAACGTGTCTCCCCCTCGTCCTGCTCGGCGCGATCCTGGCCGCCGGGCCCGCGGAGGCGAAGAAGATCCGCTACGCGAGCGGCCCCAAGCCGTCGGTGGACACCGTCCTCGCGGTGGCGGAGTCCGAGCTGGAGCCGATCGTCCGCGCCCGGGGCCCGAAGGTGCCGCTCACCAACCTGCAACTGGTCACGCGGGTCGCGAACCTCTCCTACCAGAAGGCGCTGGCCGGGGCCCCGCTCGACAGCGGCGGGCACGTGGTGCTGGCTCCGGCGGAGAGCCATCCGCTCAACTTCGTGGTCGAACACGCGATCCTGCGGGTGCTGGGCCAGCGCGGGGTGACCGCGATGGTGCGCCGCAGCATCATCCCCGACGACAGCCTGCGGGTGGTCGCCGGCAACCCGGGCGACCCGGTGCTCGAGTACCAGCTCGCCTCGGCACGCGTGACCTATCTCCGGCTGCGCGGCTGGATCTGGGGCCGGGTGAAGATCGAGCGCCAGGCGCTGGTCGAGGGCGGGATCACGATGCGCGACCCGGCGACCTCGGTGGTGCTGTGGAGCGGGGACGCCGCCCACAACCTGGTGGACGCGTTCCCGCGCGGCCAGGTCTCGCTGGTCGAGGACGAGCGCTACGCGGAGCTGAAGGGGGTGGTGCCGACGCGCAGCGCGGGCAAGGCGCTCGAGCCCGCGATCGTGGTCGCGATCGTCGGCGGCCTCATCGCCCTCTTCTTCCAGAACCGCCCGTAGTGCGCGCCCCGTCCGGGACCGGCCCCGCGCGCCGGCTGATCGTCCTCCTCGGCGCCCTGCTGCTCGCCGGCTGCGGCGCCGCGGTGCTGCCGGCGATCCACTCGGAGCAGGAGCGGCTGGCGGTCGCGCGCCGGATGCTCGACCGTGGCGACCACGTCGTCGCCGCCGAGCTGCTGCGGACGTTCGTCGCGAACAACGCCGGATCGGCCGACGTGGACGAGGCGATCTACCTGCTCGGCCACGCCCTGATGCTCGGCAAGGACTGGACCGGGGCCTCGGGAGAGTTCGAGCGGCTGCTCCGCGACTACCCCGAGAGCGACTCGAGCGCCGCCGCCCGCTACGGTCTGGCGGAGGCGTGGTTCGCGCAGGCCCGTCCGCCCGACTTCGACCAGGAGCAGACGCGCCGGGCGCTCGAGGAGTGGAACCGCTACCTGCGGGACCACCCGGGTCACTGGCGGAACGAGGCCGCACGCGAGCGCGTGGTGGCCTGCCGCACGCGGCTGGCGGACAAGCTGACCCGCACCGGGACCCTCTACCTCAAGCTGGACCTGCCGAAGCCGGCGCGGGTCTACTTCGACATGGTGATCGCGGACTACGGGGACACGGTGTGGGCGCCGGAGGCGGAGATGGGGCTGGCGAGGTGCGACGTCCTCGAAGGCCGGCGCGCCGAGGCGATCGTCCGTCTGCAGGGGATCGAGGCGCGACACTCCGGCGGGCCGATCGCGGCGCGCGCGGCCCGCGAGCGGAAGCGCCTGGAAGAGCGTTAGCGGCGATGCGGCGCATCGGCCTCTTCGGCGGCACCTTCGACCCGCCGCACGTCGGCCACCTGGTGCTCGCCGAGTGCGCGCGCGACCGGCTGCGGCTCGACGAGGTCCGCTTCGTCCCCGCCGGCAGCCCCCCGCACAAGCGCGGCGCGCGCGTCTCGCGCGCCGCCCACCGCGTGGCGATGGCGCGGCTGGCGGCCCGCGGGAACCGGGCGTTCTCGGTCTCGACGCTCGAGGCCCGGCGCGCCGGCCCCTCGTTCACGGTCGAGACGCTGCGCGCGGTCGCCGCCGAGGATCCGGCGGCGCGCCTGTTCCTGCTCATGGGCGGCGACAGCCTCGACGACTTCCCGACCTGGCGCGAGCCGGAGGCCATCCTCCGCCTCGCCACGCTGGTCGTCGCGCGCCGGCCCGGCGCGGCGGCGCGCGGCCGCCGCGGCGGGCGCCGCGTCACCTGGCTCGACAACGCCGAGATCGCGCTCTCCTCGAGCCTGATCCGCTCGCAGGTGCGCGCCGGCCGGTCCATCCGCTACCTGGTGCCGGAGTCCGTCGCCTCCTACATCGCGCGGCACCGCCTCTACCGGGGGGGAGCATGAGCTATCAGCCTCGGGAGTTCTGGCAGCAGCGCCTCTCGGGACAGTTCGACCTGCGCGGCAGCGGCGAGACCACGCTGTCGATCGCCTACAACCGCGCCTGCTACCGGCTGCGCGCCGAGGTGCTCGCGCGTGCGCTCGCCGACCACGGCTTCGACCCGCGCGGCCGGGAGGTGCTCGACGTCGGCTGCGGCACCGGCTTCTTCACCGGCTGGTACCTCGAGCGCGGGGCGCGGGTCACCGGCATCGACATCGCGCCGGTCTCGATCGAGACGCTCTCCGCCCGCCACCCCGAGGCCCGCTTCCGGCTCGCCGACGTGAGCGAGCAGCCGATCGAGGGGCGCTACGCGCTGGTCAACGCCATGGACGTGCTCTACCACATCACCGACGACGCCCGCTGGACGGCGGCGGTGTGGACAATCGGATCCGGGGCTTCGCGGTGGACGGGGAGGGCCTGCTGATCGTGTCGGACGCGTTCAGCGACATGGGGCGCCTCGCCGATCACAACCGGATGCGGCCGCTCGCGCGCTACCGCGAGGTCCTCAACGAGGCCGGGCTCCAGCTCGCGGGCCTCCACCCGACCCACGTGCTGCTGAACCGCGACCTCGGCCTGCTGCGCTTCCTGAACCGGACGCCGGGGCTGCTGCTGGCGCTCGACCGCGTCCTGCTGCCGCTCGGCGCCGGGCGCGGCGCCCACACGAACAAGATCCTCGTCGCCCGACGGGTGAAGTAGGGCGCGCGATGCCCCGGCTGGTCGTCCTCGACGCCCTGGGGCTGGTGTACCGGGCGTTCTACGCGATGATCGGGCGCCCGCTGCGCAACTCGCGCGGCGAGAACACGTCGGCGATCTTCGGCTTCGGCAACATGGCGCTCAAGCTCCGCCGCGAGCTGCGGCCGGACCGCTGGGCCCTGGCCTGGGACGGCCCCGGTCCCACCTTCCGGCACGAGCTGTTCCCCGAGTACAAGGCGACCCGTCCGCCGATGCCCGAGGAGCTCGTCGCCCAGCTCGCCCCGATCGAGGAGCTGGCCCGCTGCATCGGCCTGCCGCTGATCGAGAAGCCCGGCATGGAGGCGGACGACGTGATGGCGACGCTCGCGCGCCGCGGGGCGGAGGATGGCTACGAGGTGGTGCTCGTCACCGGCGACAAGGACATGCTCCAGGTGGTCGGGGACCGCGTCACGGTGCTGGTGCCGCAGTCCCGGGGCGAGGACTATCTGCGGATCGACGCCGCGGGCGTGGGGGAGAAGTGGGGGGTCGGTCCCGACCACATCCGGGACGTGCTCGCCCTGATGGGCGACTCGAGCGACAACATCCCGGGCGTGCCCGGCGTGGGGGAGAAGACCGCGGTCGGCCTGCTGCGGCAGTTCGGCTCGCTCGAGGCGCTGTACGCGAGGCTCGCCGAGGTGAAGGGGCCGGCGCTGGTGCGCCGGCTCGAGGCCCATCGTGAGCTCGCGTTCCTCTCGCGCGAGCTGGCGACCGTGCGCGCGGACCTCGAGCTCGGCCTCACGCTCGACGACCTGCCGGTGGCGCCGATCCGCCGCGACGAGCTGCTGGCGTTCGCGCGGCGCTGGGAGATCCGGCGCCTCGAGGCGATTGCCGACGAGCAGGGGTTGGCGGGCGAGGCGGCCGGCGCCCCGGTCGCCGCCCGGCCGGCGGAGCGCCGGGGCTCGGCGGCCGAGCAGCCCGCGCCCGGGGTGACGCTGGC
>CAZKQE010000179.1:0-6257 GCA_964554725.1 uncultured bacterium | reverse complement strand
GTCATCAAGGCCTACCGCAAGGGGCACGACTGGCTCGCGGACCGCATCTACTCCGGGGTGCCGGCCGGGATCGTCGGGCGCCGGCAGGCGATCGAGGTGGGCCCGATGAGCGGCGAGAGCAACGTCGTCTACTGGCTCGAGAGCCGCGGCATCGAGCCCACGCCCGAGCGGGTGAAGGCGGTGTTCGCGCACGCGAAGAGCGTGGACCGCGTGCTCACCGACGACGAGATCCAGGCGGTGCTGGAGGCGCCGGCCGGGACCGGCGCGCCGTGACGGCGGCTCCGCCCGCGCCGGCGCGTCCCGCGCGCCGCGCGGCGGTCGCGCTCGCCGCCGTGGCGCTCGTGGCACTCGCCGGCTGCGCGTCTTCGAGCGCCTCCCGGCGTTCGGACGGCCCGTCTGCGACCGGCACGGAGATCCGGCAGGCCCCGCTCCCGCCGCCCGCCCCCGTCGCCGACGAGGGGCTCGGGCACGACCCGCTCGCGATCGCCGACCGGGCGCTGCGGTTCGAGGAGCGGGGCGAGTACCGCCGCGCGCTCGATGCCTGGCGCGAGCTGCGCCCGCGCACCGCCCCCGACGCCGACCTCGAGCTGGCGACCGCGCTCGCCGAGGCGCGCACCGGGTCGCTCGACTCGGCCGCCGCGCGGCTCGCGGGCCCGGTGCTCGCCGCGGCGGCGAACGACACGCTGCCCACCACCCGCTACCGGTTCTTCCGGCCGCGTCAGGAGCACCAGATGACGAACGGCGCGTTCGACGGCTGGCACTGGTACGTGTGGCGCGCCCGCGCCGAGGTGGCGGCGGCGCGCGGGCGCTGGGAGGAGGCGACCGCCGCCGCGCGCCGCGCGGTCGCGGCGCGGCCGGCGAGCGGCAAGGACCGGCTGCTGCTCGCGCTGTGCGCGGGGCGCGCGGGCCACGCGGACGAGGCGCGGGCGGCCGCGCGGCGGGCGGTGGCGCTCGACCCGGGGGTGCCCGAGGCCCACTACCTCGACGCCGTGTGGGCGTGGCGCGACGGCCGGCGCGCCGAGGCGCAGGGCGGCTTCGAGGCCGCGGTGGCGCTCGACCCCGGGTTCGCCCCCGCGGTCTCGGCGCTCGCCCGCGCGCGGCTGCCCGGGAGCGCCCCCGACTCGCTCCCCACCGCGTTCCTGACCGGCGCGCGGGCGCCGGGGCTCCTCACCTCCCCGGCCGGGCCGCGGATCGAGGAGGTCGTGCGCATGGACCAGGTGCCGATCGCCGCCGAGCGCCGGCAGCCCTCGGTGCCGGACTCGCTGCGCGGGCGGGTCACGGACGCCCGGCTCCCGCTGTGGCTGCTGATCGACGCCGAGGGGCGTGTGGCCCTCGCCGAGGTCCCGTGGTATCCCTCCCGCGACTTCCCGCCGGCGCTGGTGGCGGAGCTGATGGGCCTGCTGCCCTCCTGGCGCTTCACCCCGGCGGTGGTCGCCGGCGCCCCGCGGGCGGTGTGGGTCGAGCTGCGGTACGGTTTCCCCCGCTGACGCGCCGCGCGGCGCGCGACAAGGAGGCAGGTGTGGCGAAGACGCACGCGGTGGCGGTGATCCCCGGCGACGGCATCGGGCCCGAGGTGGTGCGCGAGGGCCTGCGGGTGCTCGAGCGGGTCGCCGCCTCGGAGGGATTCTCGCTGCGGCTCACCCGCTATCCGTTCGGCGCCGAGCACTACCTGGCGACGAAGGAGGTGCTCCCCGACGCCGCCTTCGAGGAGATCCGCGGCCACGACGCCATCCTGCTGGGCGCGATCGGCGACCCGCGCATCCAGGTCGGCATGCTCGAGTTCGGCATCATCGCCCGCCTCCGCTTCGGCCTCGACCTGTACGTGAACCTGCGTCCCGTGCGGCTCTACGCCGAGCACCTGTGCCCGCTCAAGGACAAGACCCCGGAGCAGGTGGACTTCGTGGTCGTGCGCGAGAACACCGAGGACGCCTACGCCGGCATGTACGGCTACTTCAAGAAGGGCACCCCGGACGAGATCGCGACACAGGAGATCCTGTTCACCCGCAAGGGCACCGAGCGCGTCATCCGCTACGCGTTCGAGCTGGCGCGCCGGCGCGGCAAGGGGCGCAAGCTGACGCTGGTGGACAAGGCGAACGCGGTGCGGGCGATGGACCTGTGGACCCGCACCTTTGAGGAGGTGGGCCGCGAGTACCCCGACATCGCCCGCGAGCACGCCTACATCGACGCCGCCACGATGTGGTGCGTGAAGAACCCGGAGTGGTTCGACACCGTGGTGACGAGCAACATGTTCGGCGACATCCTCACCGACCTGGCGGCGATGATCCAGGGCGGGCTCGGGGTCGCGGCCTCGGGCAACCTCCACCCGGGGCGGGTGAGCCTGTTCGAGCCCATCCACGGCTCGGCCCCCAAGCACGCGGGGAGGAACGTGGCGAACCCGATCGCCACGATCATGGCGGTGAGCATGATGCTGGAGCATCTCGGGGAGACGCGCGCCGCCACCCGCATCGAGGACGCGGTGGCGGGGCTGCTGCGCTCGCGGCGCATCCCCTCGCTCGGCAGCGACTCGGGGCTCTCGACGTCGCAGGTGGGCGACCTGGTGCTCGAGGCGCTCGAAGCGGCCCCGGTGCGGGGCTGAGCGCGGCGCGGGCCGGCGGGCCCGCGGGTGTCGCCTAGAGCTCGCGTCCCTCGGCGCCGGGCGAGAGCTTGCGCTCGATCCAGCGGTAGCCCTCGAGGACGAACAGGGCGAGCAGCGTGCCGGTGATCGCGAGGCCCCAGGCGCCGACGCCGACCGCGACCCCGATCCCGGCCACCATCCAGATGCTGGCCGCGGTCGTGAGGCCCTGCACGAACCCCTCCTGGCGCATGATGCTGCCGGCGCCGAGGAAGCCGACCCCGGTGACGACGCCGTGGATGATCCGCGTCGGGTCCACGTTGCCGCCGTACTGGCGCATCGCGTGCACGGTGAGGAGCACGAACAGGGTCGAACCCATGCACACGAGCGTGTGGGTGCGGAGCCCGGCCGGCTTGCGCCCCACCTGACGCTCCCAGCCGACCGCGGTGCCGAGCACCAGCGAGATCAGCATCGCGAGGATGTCGTTCATGCCGCCTCCCGCCCGGCCTAGCGGCGCTGGAAGCGCGCCGGGCGCTTCTCGAGGAACGCCTTCAGGCCCTCGTGCATGTCCTCGCTGGCGGCGAGCAGGCCGAACAGGCCCGACTCGACGCGCTGGCCGTCGGCGAGGCCGAGCGGGAGCCCGCGGTGGACCGCCTCGAGTGCCGCCGCCACCGCCAGTGGCCCGTTCTTGAGCATCGCCTGCGCCAGCGCCTCGGCCTCGGCCATGAGGTCGGCGCGCGGCACCACGCGGTTCACAAGGCCGATCCGCTCCGCCTCGTCGGCCTTGACCCGCCGGCCGGTGAGGATCAGCTCGAGCGCGCGCCCGCGGCCGACCAGCCGCGGCAGCCGCTGGGTGCCGCCGTAGCCGGGGATGATCCCGAGCCCGACCTCGGGCAGTCCGAGCACGGCGTGGTCGGAGGCGAGCCGCACGTGGCAGGCGAGCGCCAGCTCGCAGCCGCCGCCGAAGGCGTAGCCGTTCACCGCGGCGATCACCGGCTTCGTCGCCTGCTCGAGCCGGTCGAACACCCGCTGGCCGAGCTGCGAGATCTCGCGCGCGCCGAACGGGTCGAGCACCGCCAGCTCCTGGATGTCGGCGCCCGAGACGAAGCTCTTCTCCCCGCTCCCGGTGACGATGAGGGCGCGCTGATCGTCGTCCTCGCGGAACGCGGTCGCGACCCGCTCGATCTCGACCAGCGTCTCGCGATTCAGCGCGTTGAGGACGTCCGGACGGTGGACCTGCATCACGGTCAGCGGACCGCGACGCTCGACGATCAGGTGGCGGAAGCTCACGGCGGTCCCTGAGGGCATGGGCGGGTCGCTCCGGGTCGCGGCGGGGCGGCAGGATCGGACGGTGCCGGAGTATAGAGAGCGCTCCCCCGCGCCGACAAGCGCCCGGCGGCGTCCGCCGTTGACGGTTGTGCGCGGGCCGGGGCGGGCCTAGACTCGGGGTCGTCCTTCCCCCGCCACCCTCACCGGAGTCGCCCACCATGACTCTTCCCGCAGGCGTCCCGGCGCGGCTGGGGGACGCGGGCCGGCACGTCGAGCTCGACTTCCTCGCCGAGCTCTGCCACGTCGTCGCCTCGAACACCGAGCTGCGGCCGATCCTCGACTGGATCGTGCAGAAGACGACCGGCCTGCTCTCGGCCGACGAGGGCTCGATCAAGCTCTCCGGTCCCGACACCGGCGCGCCCACCGCGAAGACGCTGATCCGCAAGCAGCAGCCCGGGCTGGACTCGGGCTCGTGGGAGACGCCGGTGGCGATGAGCGTCATGGGGTACCTGGTGCTGAAGGGCGGCGCGCTCGCCTCGCCCGATCTGCTCGACGACGACCGCTTCCCGGCGCTCCGGCGCGTGACGAGCCGCGTGCGGGCGGTGCTGGCGGTGCCGCTCAAGGTCGACAACCGCATCACCGGCATGCTCGCGGTGACGAACCGCGCCCCGGGGCGGCAGTGGACGGCGGGCGAGACCCAGCTGCTCGACATCGTCGCCACCCACTCCGCGGGGGTCATCGAGCAGGCGCGGCTGCGGGTCGAGGCCGAGAAGATGAAGGAGCTCGAGCGCGAGAAGCAGCAGATGGAGCGCGAGCTGGACTACGCGCGCGAGATCCAGATGAGCCTGGTCCCGGCCGCACCGCTCGCCTGCGGGCCGTGGGAGGTCCACGGCCGGGTCGTCCCCGCGCGCCAGGTGGGCGGCGACTACTACGACTATTTCCCGCTCGACGCCGACCGCTTCGCGGTGACGATCGCCGACGTCTCGGGCAAGGGCGTGCCCGCCGCGCTCCTGATGGCGAACGTCGCCGGGCTCCTGCGCGCCTTCTGCAACGGCGAGCGCGAGATCGCCGAGGCGATCCGCCAGGTGAACCGGAGCGTCGTCCGCGCGGCGTCCGGGGGCAAGTTCATCACCCTGTTCTACGGCGAGATCGACCATCGCCGCGGCGTGCTCCGCTTCACGGACGCCGGCCACAATTATCCGATCGTGCGGCGCGCGGACGGCTCGATCGAGGAGATGACCGAAGGCGGCCTCATCCTGGGGCTGTTCGACGACGCGGAGTACCGGGTCGGCGAGGTCCGGTTCGCGCCGGGCGACGCGCTGCTGCTCTACAGCGACGGCATCTCGGAAGCCACCGACAGCCGCGGCGACCTGTTCGGCGAGGACCGACTGCGGTCGTTCTGGCAGGGCTGCGGGCCCCTGCCGCTGGGCGACGTCATCGGCCGCATGCTCGAGGAGGTCGAGCGGTTCCGCGGCAGCGCGGGCCAGAGCGACGACATGACCGCCGTGGTCGTGGGCGCGCCCGCCGGGCGCTGACCCGGCGGCATCCGGACGGGGCGCGGGGAGCGGGCCGGCGACGATGCGACGCGGGGCGGTCCTCGCCGCGCTCGGGCTCGCGGTCGCGGCGGCCGGGGCCGTGCTGTTCATGGCCGCGGCCGGGCTCGACGCCACGCTGCGCGACGTCGCCGCGCTCGAGCGGCGGGCGCCGGAACGCACCGCTCTCATGCGGCGCCGCGTCGCCGAGGCGCGGGCGGCCGGGCGCACGCCGCGCGTGGACGTGCGCTGGGTCCCCTACGGCCGGATCTCGCCGCACCTGCGGCGCGCGGTGCTGATCGCCGAGGACGACGCCTTCTTCCGTCACGGCGGGCTCGACTGGGACGAGATCCAGGCCTCGATGCGGCGCAACCTCGAGGCGCGGCGCATCGTGCGCGGCGGGAGCACGATCACCCAGCAGCTCGCCCGCAACCTCTATCTGGGACCCGAGCGCTCGCCGGTCCGCAAGGTGCGCGAGGTCCTGCTCGCCCGGCGTCTCGAGGGGGCGCTGACGAAGCGCCGCATCCTCGAGCTGTACCTCAACCTGATCGAGTGGGGCGACGGCGTCTACGGGGCCGAGGCCGCCGCGCGGCGGCACTTCGGGGTGTCCGCCGCCGACCTCGACCCGCGCGCGGCGGCGCTGCTCGCGGCGGTGATCATCAACCCGCGCCGCTTCGACCCGGCGCGGCCGAACCGGCGCATCGAGAGGCGCGCCCGGATAATCCTCTCGCGCATGCGGGCGCGCGGCGCGATCGGCGAGGCCGAGTACCGTGCGGCGGTCGGCCTGCCGCCGCTGCCGGACACGGCGGCGGTGGCGTCCGGCGACACGCTCGGCCCGGCCCCCGCGGACAGCGCACCCGCGCCCGCCGGGCCGGTCGCGCCGG
>CAZKQE010000178.1:0-6308 GCA_964554725.1 uncultured bacterium | reverse complement strand
CCGACCTGATCGGCCTCGACACCTGCCTCAGCATTATGGAGGTGCTGCACGAGGGGCTCGGCGACTCGAAGTACCGCCCCTGTCCGCTCCTGCGCAAGATGGTCGCGGCCGGGCACCTGGGCCGCAAGAGCGGCCGCGGGTTCTACGAGTACCCGGCGGCCTGAGCGCGCGATGAACCCCGAGACCCTCGCCCGCGCCGGGGCCGGACCCTCGTTCGACCTCTCCGAGGACCAGCAGGCGGTGCGCGAGATGGTGCGCGACTTCGCCGAGAGCGAGATCCGGCCGATCGCGGCGGAGATCGACGAGACGCACGAGTTCCCGACCGCGACCGTGAAGAAGATGGGCGAGCTGGGGCTCATGGGCATGTTCGTGCCCGACCCGTACGGCGGCGCCGGCATGGACTACGTCTCGTACTCGATCGCCATCGAGGAGCTGTCGCGCGTGTGCGCGAGCCACGGCGTCATCGCCTCGGCCCACAACTCGCTCGTGTGCTACCCGCTCCTGGCCTACGGGAACGAGGCGCAGAAGCAGAAGTACCTGGCGCCGCTGGCCCGCGGGCAGGCGATCGGCGCCTACTGCCTGACCGAGCCCAACGCCGGCAGCAACGCCGCCAACCAGCAGACGACGGCGGTCCTCGACGGGGACCACTACGTGCTGAACGGCACCAAGCTGTTCGTCACCAACGCCGGCCCGGCCGAGACGCTCATGGTGTACGCGGCCAGCGACCGCTCGCTCGGCTCGCGCGGGATCTCGGCGTTCGTCGTCGAGGCGGGGACGCCGGGGGTCACCAAGAGCAAGAAGGAGAAGAAGCTCGGCATCCACGCCTCGGACACGCGCGAGATCGTGTTCACGAACGCACGGGTGCCGAAGGAGAACCTGGTCGGCGAGCCCAACAAGGGCTACACGGTGGCGCTCGCGACGCTGGGGGGCGGCCGCATCGGCATCGCCGCGCAGGCGCTCGGCATCGCCCAGGCCTCGCTCGAGGCGGCCGTCAAGTACGCGGGCGAGCGGAAACAGTTCGACCGCGTCATCGGCGAGTTCGACGCCATCCGCGAGATGCTCGCCAACATGGCGATCGAGGTGGCGACCGCGCGGCTGCTGGTCTACCAGGCCTCGTGGCTGCGCGACCAGGACCGGCCCCACATCAAGGAGGCCTCGCTGGCGAAGTGGCACGCCTCCGAGGCGGCGACCCGCTGCGCCCACCTCGCGATCCAGGTGCACGGCGGCTACGGGTACCTGACCGAGTTCACCGTCGAACGCTTCTGGCGCGACGCGCGCATCACCGAGATCTACGAGGGCACCACCGAGGTCCAGAAGATGGTGGTGGCGGCCCAGGTGCTGAAGGAACATCCGCTGGCGGAACCGGCCTGACCGGCCCGCCCGAGCCCAAGGAGGAACGAACGCCATGCTCCGTCCCGTGCGCCCGGTGGCGCTGGTCATCCTGACCGCCTGCATGCTCTACCCCGGGGTCACCATGATCTACCAGGGGGTCTACCCGTTCGTCGCGCAGGAGTGGTTCACTCTGATGGGCGAGACCGGGCCGTGGATGACCCTCGCGCAGCGGATCGGGCTGCCGCTCGCCGCCGTGGCGGGCCTCAAGCTGGCGCTCGGCGGGGCGTGGGTGGCCGGCGTGCTCGGCCTGTGGGCCGGCGACGGACGTGCGTACCCGCTGGCGCTGCTCGCCGCGGCCGGCTCGCTGCTCTACCCGGGCGGGCCGGTGGTGATGGGCGTGATCGGGCTCGTGTGCCTGCTCTTCTTCCGCGAGAAGCCGGACGCGGTGCCGGCCTAGACCCCGGGAGCGACCGGGTAACCCCATGAACTTCGATCTCTCCGACGAGCAGCGCCTGATCCGCGACACCGTGCGCGAGCTGTGCCGCACCGAGTTCGCGCCGCACGCGGAGCGCTGGGACCGCGAGACCATCGTGCCGCGCGAGGCGGTCTCGACGCTCGCCGAGCACGGGTTCCTCGGCATGTCGATCCCCGAGGAGTGGGGCGGCGTCGGTTACGACTCGCGCACGGTGGCGATGGTGATCGAGGAGATCGCCCGCGTCTCGGCGGCGCTCGCGATCATGATCTCGGTGCACAACTCGGTCGGCGCGGTGCCGGTGCTCAAGTACGGCAACGAGGCGCAGCGGCGGCGGTTCCTGCCGCGGCTGGTGTCGAAGGAGCTGAGCGCGTTCTCGATCTCGGAGCCCGCCGCCGGCTCGGACGCCGGGCACTTGCAATCCACCGCGGTGCGCAGGAACGGGCACTACGTCCTGAACGGCAGCAAGAACTGGGTGACGAACGGCGTGCAGGCGGGGATCTACCTCATCTTCGCCCGCACGAACCGCGAGACCGGCAACAAGGGGATCTCGGCGTTCGTGGTCGAGCGCGGCGCGAAGGGGCTGGTGATCGGCAAGCCCGAGGACAAGATGGGGCTGCGAGGTTCGGACACGGTGGCGCTCTCGCTGCACGACCTCGAGGTGCCGGTCGAGCAGCGGCTCGGCGAGGAGGGGGAGGGGTTCAAGATCGCGCTCGAGGCGCTCGACGCCGGGCGCATCGGCGTGGCGGCGCAGTCGCTGGGGGTGGCGGTGGCGGCGTTCGAGGAGGCGGTGAAGTACGCGCAGCAGCGCCGGGCGTTCGGTCAGACGCTGGCGAAGATCCAGGCGATCCAGTTCAAGCTGGCCGAGATGGAGCGGCGCATCCAGTGCGCGCGGCTGCTGATCCAGCGCGCCGCCTGGCTCAAGGACACCGGCCAGCCGTTCTCGCGCGCGGCGGCGATGGCGAAGGTGTACGCGAGCGAGGCGGCGACCTGGGTGACGCACCAGGCGATCCAGGTGCACGGCGGCTACGGCTACGTCAAGGAGTACGCGGTCGAGCGCTACTACCGCGACGCCCGGGTGATGGAGATCTACGAGGGCACGAGCGAGATCCAGCGGCTGGTGATCGCGCGCAGCCTGCTGAAGGACGGGGTCGGGGTCTAGCGGCGGGCGCTGTCAGCGGACGACACCGGCCGCGGCCCGTCCGGGCGCCGCGGCCGCTCCCGTCTCAGATCAGCCGGCGGGTCGTGATCGCGATCTCGAGCCGCTCCCCGCCGCGGCGGATGCCGAGCCGGTGGGTGTTGCCGGGGCGGCGGAACATCTCCTTGAGACCGGGTACGCCGACCTCGAGCGCCGGGCGGCCGTCGATGCTCTCGATGAGGTCGTCGGGCTTCAGGCCGGCTTCGGCGGCCGGCGAGTCGGCCTGGATCCACTCCACCTCGAGCGCGCCCGAGCCGTCGGGTCCCATGCGCGGGCCGATCCCGCTCATGTCCCCCTCGAATGGGTCGGCGAGCCTCGCGTTGGGCTCGAGGATCATGCGCTGACGCGAGTAGTCGAAGATCACGGTGAAGCGCTGCAGGATGTCACCGCCGATGTTTCCGTAGAGACCGGGCGCGTTGAGCGGCGTGCTGCCGTCGTCCGGCAGCACGGTGAGGGGGCGCTCGAACCGGAAGCCTCCCAGCTCGAGCCGCTCGGCGCGCCCCATGCGGGCCGGCACCGTGCCGCCCACGCCGCGGCCGCGCGCCTCGACCGTCTTCCCGATCGCCTCGCTCGCGCCCTGCTCGCGCGCGAGCCACGGCGAGAGGATGAGCGCCTGCGAGGAGCCGAGGTCGATGACGAAGCGGCCCTCGACCGGCTCGCGCCCGGGGAGCGTCACCTTCGCCGTCACGTGCGGGTGCCGGTTCTCGAACGTGAGCGGCAGGATCACCCCCTTGCCCCGGTAGTCGAACGCCGCCGCCGGGTGCAGCTCGATCGTGCGCCCCGCGTAGTCGATGCGGACCACGCAGCGCTGGAACAGCGGGTAGCCGAGGATCGCCTCCATCGGGCGCCCCGACTGGCGCAGGAACGCCTCGAGCGGCATGGCGATGATCGGCGAGCCGGCGAGGGTGGCGCCGGGCACCGAGACCTTCGCGTTCGGGATGCGACCCGCCATCACGACGCCGCCGGCCCCGCGCGCCGGCAACCGCTCGGCGGCCTCGAGCCCGAGGCGCTTCGCGACGCCCTCCTCCACCACGTTGGCGCCGGCGCCCGAGTCGAGGACGAACCACAGCGAGTCGGAGTCGTTCACGCGCCCGCGGAAGTAGATGTGATTGCTGCGCAGGTCGAACGGGATGCGGGCGGGTCCCGGCGCCGGCTCGAAGGTGAGGACGCCCTCATCCGGCAGGGTGGCCCGCATGACGCGGCGCGGGCCGCCGGCGCCGGGCGAGCCGTGCGGGGTGAGGGAGTCCGGGGGCGCCGCCTGGGCGAGCAGCCCGGCGGTGAGCAGGAGGGCGAGGGGGAGGATCGGCATGGATGACTCCGGGCGGATGGGATCGGCAGCGCATGACGCGGCGGCGCGGCCAGCATACGACATCGGGGTTGGACGTCGGACCTGACGCGAGGGTTGGCCGACGGCACGCTCCCGCGCGGAGTGGGGGCGGGAGCCACGGCGTCGCGCGGGAGCCGTCCCCCGCGCCCGCGTGCCGTCGCAGCACCATGGGGGAGGGGGCCGCGGCAGGTGCGCCCGGGCGCTTCCGCATCCGGATTCCGCATCCGCTGCGAAACCCTCGCGCAGCACGCGGGCCCCGGCGGGCGCGGGCATCCGGCGATCGCCGCGCAAACGGCGGCCTGGGCGCACCTCGCGCGGCACCGGCCGCGGGCGTGCCGCTGGCACGCCGCGTGCGATGACGACACGGCGTTCTGCGGCCTCCGCGCGGAGGCACCCCGGGCAGCTCCGCTCCCGGCACCGCGCGCCCGCCGCGGAATGACGCCGCCGCCGGCGCGAGGCAGGGGACCGACTCTGGCGGCGCGCGTCGCTGTATTCCGGGACGCGCACGGCGGCGCCCGGATCAGGAGCCCGCGGACGCCTCCACCTGCGTCCCGCACCACGCGTAGAGCGCGTCGTAGACCGGCAGCTCGGCCTCGAGCTGGCGCTGGTCGTCCTCGTAGACCAGCCCGAATCCGCGCGCGATCGCCTCGAGGCCGCGCGACTCCGGCGTGAGGTCCTTGTCCGACGTATCGGCGCCGCGCACGATGAGGGCCAACCGTCGCAGGGCCGGGTCGTCGAGGCGGTACTTGTCGAGGATGGCGTCGAAGCTGCAGCGCGGCCCGTGATGGCCCAGCTCGACGCCGGGCACGTCGTAGGGGATCGCCCCCTCGCGTTCGGCGACCGCCATGACCTGGTCGGCGGGGACGTAGAGGAAGCGCGCGTCGGGGTCGACGAAGCGCCGGATCAGCCAGGGGCAGGCGACCCGGTCCACCTTGGGTCGCTCGCGGGTCACCCAGTTCATGAGAGCCTCCTCGGGGCGTGACGTGGACCCGGCCGCGGCGGCGGAACGCGCCCCGCCGCTGCGCCGGGTCGGCCGCTTCTGCTAGAATCGACACCCGCACGCGATGCATCGAACCCCGCGGGCCGCGGCGCGAGGCGCCATTCTAGGCCCGCAGCGAGCCCCCGTCACCCCCGAGGAACCGGATGTCGAAAGTCGCCGTCCTTCGCACCTCGCCCGAGACCGTCGTCGCGGACTACGGCCGCCTCATGGACCTCGCCGGCTACCGCGAGGCGCTGCCGTTCGACGTCCAGACCTGCCTGCGCATCAACATCTCGTGGCACGTCTACATGCCGGCCTGCTCGACCACCCCGTGGCAGATGCACGGCGTCATCGGCAAGCTCAAGGCCGACGGCTACGACGTCTCGCGCGACCTGATCGCCGCGCAGAACGACACGGTCGTGGTGTCGTGCCGCGAGGGGACCATCAACAACCATCTGGCGCCGGTGCTCGACCACTACCGGACGCCGATCCAGTACCTGAGCGAGCCCGACACCGAATGGGTGCGCTACGAGCCCAAGGGCAAGATGCTGGTGCTGGACCGGGTGTACGAGAAGCAGGGCATCCAGATCCCGAAGGCGCTGATCGGCCGCAGCGTCATCCACATGCCGACGGTGAAGACCCACATCTTCACCGGCACCACCGGCTCGATGAAGAACGCGTTCGGCGGGCTGCTGAACCTGAACCGGCACTGGACGCACTCGGTGATCCACGAGACGCTCGTGGACCTGCTGCGCATCCAGAAGGAGATCCACCCCGGGATCTTCGCGGTGATGGACGGCACGATCGCCGGCGACGGCCCGGGACCGCGTTGCATGCGCCCGCACGTGAAGAACTACATCCTGGCCTCGAGCGACTGCGTGGCGATCGACGCGATCGCGGCCAAGCTCATGGGCTTCGATCCGATGAAGGATCTCAAGTTCATCCGGCTCGCCCACGAGCACGGGCTCGGGGTCGGCAACCCGTCCGAGATCGAGCTGGT
>CAZKQE010000177.1:0-6310 GCA_964554725.1 uncultured bacterium | reverse complement strand
GGCTGCGCCAGGTGTGCTGCCACCCGACGCTGGCGGGCGGCCGCGAGGGGCTCGGTTCCGGCAAGTTCGACGCGCTGTTCGAGATCCTCGACCCGCTGCTCGCCGAGGGGCGCAAGGTGCTGGTGTTCTCGCAGTTCGTCGAGTGCCTCAAGCTGCTGGCGGCCGAGATGAAGCCGCGCGGCATCCGCTACCACGTGCTGGTCGGGGCGACCACGAAGCGCGAGGCCGTGGTCCGTGCGTTCGAGACCGACCCCGACCCGTGCGTGTTCCTCATCTCGCTCAAGGCGGGGGGCGCCGGGCTCAACCTCACGGCGGCGAGCTACGTGGTGCTGTTCGACCCGTGGTGGAACCCGGCGGTCGAGGCGCAGGCGATCGACCGCGCCCACCGCATCGGCCAGACCCGCACGGTGATCGCCTACCGGCTGCTCGCGGCCGGGACCATCGAGGAGAAGATCTGGGAGCTGCAGCAGCGCAAGGCGGCCCTGGTCTCGGACGTGCTGGGCGAGGACGGGTTCGCCCGCTCGCTCACCGCCGCCGACCTCGACTACCTGCTCGGCTAGGCCGCGGCCCCGGCGGGCGCCCTCACTCGAGCGCTGCGAGCTTTCGTTCGATCGAGGCGATCGTGGCGCTCGAGCGCTGGCCGTCGGGCAGCGCCTTCCCGTACGCGATCGCCTCCTCGAGGGTGCGGCGGGCGGCGGCCAGGTCGCCGCGACCCTTGTGGATGTCGGAGCGCTGCTGGTAGAAGAGCAGCTTGCGCGGGCCGTACGCCTTCGCCATCGCCACGTCCGAGGCGGCCAGCGCCTCCTCCCAGCGGCCCAGCAGGCGGTAGGCGTTGGCCAGCCGCGCCGGCGGGTTGTAGTCGTCGGGGAAGTCGCGCGCCGAGGCCTCGAGCATCGGGATCGCCCGCTCGACGCGGCCGGTCTCGATGTAGGCGCTGAGCCGATGCGAGTCGAACACCGTTCGCGCCTCGGGCGAGGGCGCCCTGGCCGCCTCGGCGTCGAGGAACGCCGACCACGCCTCGGCGACCTGCCTCCGCCCGAGCGAGTCGCGGGCGTCCTCGCGCGCGTCGAGCAGCGCGATGTAGATCCCCGAACGGTCGTCGCCGGTGAGCGCGAGGCTGGTGTCGGCCAGCACCAGTCGGCAGGCCCGCTCGAGCGCGGCGATGCGCCCGGCCCGGCGCGGCGCGTCCGCCGGCAGCGTGAGCGCGCAGCCGAGTCCGCTGGCGGCGACGTTGCCGGCCGAGGCCGTGCGGTGGAGCCGCGGCAGGGCGGCTTCGGCCAGCGCGACGCACGCCGCGCCGCTGTCGGCCTGCGAGAGCGCGAACAGGCGCGACTCGACCGCGCGCGCGTACGGCGGCCACCCTTCGGGTGCGGCCGCCAGCGCCGCGCCGTAGGCGGCGGCGGCGGCGGCGTGACGGTCGAGTCCGTAGAGCGAGTCGGCGACCGCCAGCGCCGAGTCGGCGCGCGCCGGGGCGTCGCCGGCGCGCCTGCGGCGGGCGTGGGCGGCGCTCTGTTCGGCGAACAGCTGGTCGAACTGGCCGACCGAGGCGCTGCCCACCCAGCGGAGCAGGACCTCGCCGCTCGTCGGGTCGAGGACGTAGTAGGTGGGATAGCCCGGCACGCGGTAGCGGCGGCGGAACTCCGCGTTGACGGCCTTCTCCCCGTCGATGGCGAGCCAGACGAACCGTCCGGCGTGCTTCGCGAGGGCGGGGTCCGTCAGGACGTTGGCCCTCATCGAGCGACAGCTATGTCACCACGGGGCCCAGGACTCGACGAACAGCGGCAGGTCGCGCGCCCGGGCCTCGGCGAGGGCGCGCGTCAGGTCGTCCTCGATCCACGGCAGGCCCGCGGGCGCACCGCCGACCTTCGCGGCGGCGGACGCCGGGGCGGCGGCCGCCGCGGGCGGGCCGGGCAGGCACGAGACCAGGACGGCGAGCACCATCGCGGGCAGGAGCGGGGCGACACGCATGGTCGCGATGCTAACGCGCGCGCCACCTCCGCGCCAGCCGCGAACGGCGCGCCCCGGGCGTGCCGGACGGGCGCCCGCTCCGGCCGCCGGCCGCCGGCCCGTCAGCCGATGGACTCCAGGGCCAGCCGCTCGCGCTCGGCGCTGCCCATGGGCTTCCCCTCGCGGATGCGGTCGCGCGCCCAGTCCACGTGGTCCCACACGTTCCACAGCAGCACGCCGCGGATCACATCGTCCGTGAGGTAGAACACCATGCCCTCGCGATGCTCCTGCTTCCACACCGCGTGGGTGTCGAGGCTCGCGTCCACCAGCCCGACCGCCTCCCAGCCGAGGTCGAACAGGTCGGAGTAGAAGTAGGGCATCACGTCGTAGGGGCGGCCCGCGCCCGCCATGTTGGCCCCGGCGGCCCGTCCGTGCTCGACCGCGTGGTTCCAGTGCTCGACCCGCATGCGGCGCCCGAGCGCCAGGTAGGGGAACTCCGCCACGTCCCCGGCGGCGTAGACGTGCGGGTCCGAGGTGCGGGCGAACTCGTCCACCTCGATGCCGTCCCCCACCTCGAGCCCGGCGCTCTCCGCCAGGTCGGAGACCGGTTCGGCGCCGATCCCGGCCAGGATGATCTGGGTGGTCACCTCGTTGCCGTTGGCGGTGAACGCCACCAGCTCGGAGCGCTCCTCGATGCGCGCGACCCCCTCGCCCGAGACGGTCTCGACGCCCTGCTCGCGGTAGTAGTCGGCGACGAACAGACCCAGCTCGCGCGGCAGCACGCGCGGCAGCGGGTGCTCGGCCGGGTAGAGGAGGGTGACCTCCTTGCCCGCGGTGCGCAGCGCCGCCGCCATCTCCATGCCGATGAACCCCGCCCCCACCACCAGCGCGTGCTGGAAGCGCGGCAGGTAGCCGGCGAAGTAGAGGTAGTCCTCGAGCGAGCGGTAGTAGTGCACGCCCTCGCTCTCGGCGCCCTCGACGTCGAGCCGCCGCGGCCGCGCGCCGGTCGCGAGCAGGAGCTTCCCGTAGTCCCAGGTGTCGCCGTGGTCGTCCCACAGCCGCCGCAGCCCCGGGTCCAGCTCGACCGCCTCGCGGCGCAGCACCAGCGTCACCTTGCGCTCGCGGTAGAAGCTCTCCGGGTGGATCGGCAGCTCGTCGCGCGTGGTCTTCCCGTTCCAGAGCCCCTTGGAGAGCGGCGGACGGTGATAGGGCGGGTGGTTCTCCCGCGCGAGCATCAGGATGCTGCCGGTCGGGTCGGTCGCGCGGATGCCCTCGATGGCCGCCGCGCCCGCGTGCCCGCCGCCGACGATCACGTAGTCGTAGGTCATCCGGCCCACCCCCCGCTCGCGCCGCCGGGCGGGGACGGCCCTCACCCGCGCCGGACGGCGAGCCTGCCGCCGCCGGCGCCGGCTGTCAACGCGGTTCCGGGTGGACGGCCAGCGGGCAGCCGTGGTCCTCGGGGTCGAGCCGCCGCGGCTCGTACTCGCTCAGGCAGTAGATGCAGCGGCCCTCGAGCCGGGCCGGGCGCATGAACGCGCCGATCGCCGCACACTCGCCCATCTCGAGGTCGGGCGGGCCCAGCACGTCCCACACGTCTGTGAGGTAGTGCACGATCCCGGCGCGCCAGCGCATCACCTCGAGCACCGCCCGCATCGGCACGTCGGTCGCGCGCGCCGCGGGCGGCGCCGGGAACGGCGCCAGGTCGTAGTCGGAGGTGAGCGCCCACAGCCGGTGGCGCGGATCCCAGCGCTCCGCCAGGAACAGCGCCAGCCGCGCGCGCGCCCGCGGCGTCAGGTGCTCGACGACGTCGAGCGCCGGATCGCGGGTCTCGAGCGCCGCCGCGACCGCGTCGCGCCAGCGCCGGACCTCCTCGAGATCGCGGGCGGCGACCGCGGGCAGGAGCGGCGCGCGCTCGAGCGTCCGGTCGAGCCGCGCCGGCGGCAGGGGGAAGCACAGCGGGTCGGGAAGCGACTTCGCGTGGGTCATGGTCACGGCTCCTCGGTCGGGGTGGGTCGCGCGACCGGGAAACGCCGTCCGGCGCGGGGGGCGTGCCCCTCCGCGCACGGCGCTGCGGGTCGCGCCGGGGCGGACGGGGTGGGGGTCCGTGCCGCCGGGCACGAAGGATTCGATGAGCCGCGGGGCGGGGCGTCGCGGGGGCATTTCGCCCGCGGCCGGGCCGCGGAGCGCGGGTTGCAACGCGGGGCGACCCGCCCCCGGCCGACTTCACCACTACTTCACGACGCAGGCCTTCGCCGTGAGGACCCGGCGGTCGTGCGTGAGGCGCACGAGGTAGACGCCGGCCGGCAGGTCCCCGCGGTCGGACAGCGGGACCACGTGCTCGCCGGCGCCGAGAGAACCGACCTCGCGCGCGGCGAGACGCCGACCGCGGAGGTCGAAGAGCTCGAGCGTCGCGTCGTGGTCGCCGGGAAGCGAGAGACGCACGGAGACGGCGCCCGGGGAAGGGTTGGGGAATGCCCCGCCGAGGCTCAGCGTCGGGCGGAACGGGACCGTCACCCACAGCGGTTCGAGACTCGACTCCGCCGCCCCCTCGCGGAGCGCCAGCCGGTAGCCGTAGCGGGCGCCCGGCACCACGTCACGGTCCTCGAACACCAGACGGTCGCCGTTCTCGACCCGGGGCCTGCCGATCTCCACCCACGCGCCGGCCGCCGCCGAACGGGAGACGACCGCGTCGAGCTCACCGGCCCTCTCCGCCGCCCACTCCAGCCGCACACGGTCCGGGGTCGCCTCGCTGGCGGCGAGCGCGACCACCACCGGCGTCGTGACGTCGAGCTGGAGCGCCCAGAGGTCGGCGCCGAACTGGTCGGGCCCGACCACGCCGCCGTACACCACCATGCGCTGGTTCGCGGCGTCGTAGACGGCGACGTGTCCCTGCCGGCCCGCGGGAGACATCGTGGACGAGGCGAGGAGGCGCCACGCCGGCGCACCGGCGAGGTCCAGACTCCAGACGTCGCCGCGCCGGCGCCCGTCGAAACCGCCGTAGACGATGACGCGGTCGCCGACCGGGTCGTAGATCGCGGTGTGCTCGCGTCGTCCGCCCGGCGGCGTGCCCGCCGGCGCGAGGCGCTCCCAGCGCGGCGCGCCGGCCAGCTCGAGCGCCCACACGTCGTCGAGGAACCCGCCCCCGTCGCCGCCGATCACGATCACGCGGTCGCGCACCGGGTCGTAGACCGCGGCGTGCTGCGCGCGCGCGGGCATCGGCGTGCCGGCCGGCGACAGCGGTCGCCAGGTCCCGGCCGCGGCCGGCGCGTACTCCCACACGTCGTTCATCAGCGTCTGCCCGTAGCCGCCGATCACCAGCATCCGCCGCCGCACCGGGTCGTAGACCGCGACGTGGCCGCCGCGCGGGCTGGGTGGCGTGCCCTGCCCCGGGTCCGGGAACCACCACGGCTGTCCGGTCAGGGTCAGCACGGTGAGATCGTCGAGGAAGTCGTTGTAGTGCCCGCCGAACACCACCACCTGGTCGTCGGGCTCGTTGTAGACCATCGAGTGCATGATGCGGCGGATCGGGGTGGGTCCCCCGGGCGTGATCCGGCTCCACGCCCCGCCGGGGTCGAGCGGCAGCGCCCACACGTCGTCCCGGTAGAGCGGGTCGGAGCCGCCGTAGATCACCAGCGACCCGCGCGCGGACCGGTACACGGCGGTGGCCCCGGCCCGCGCCCCCGGGCCACCCGGCGGCGGGAGCATGCGCTCCCACGCCGTGGTCGGCCGCGGCAACTCCGCGGGCGCGCGGACCGCGACCGAGTACCGTCGCACGGGCCAGCCCTGCGGGTCGGTCCGCACGATGCCCCCGCCGGCCGGGATGCCGTTCGCGAAGCCGCATCCGCCACTCCCGACCCCGTCGTCCCGCAGCGTGGCGCGGACGTCCACGTGGAAGGTGTCGGTGGTCGTCGGCTGCACCAGGACCGAGAGCACGTTGACCTCACCGGTGGCCCAGGCGGAGTCCGCCCGCTCGACGACGACGTATCCCGCCGTCACGCCGCGGCAGCCGCTGTCGAGAAGCGTGGCGCCCGGCGGATGGATGCGCACTCCGGAGCCACCCCCGCCGCCCTCGTCGGATACCCAGCCCGCATCCGCGGCCCGCGTCAGCGTGGGGAAGCCGACGTGGATGCGGCCGTCGGCGCTCGCCGGGCCGCCGTTCTGCACGGTGGCGGTGATGCGGAAGTTCTCGCCCAGCGTGATGGCGGCCGGGATGCCGGTCACCGCTCCGACGAACACCGGCGGCGGCGGCGGCGCGACCACCTGCACGCCCACCACGCGGGTGACCCATCCCGGCTCGTCCCGGCCGGAGGAGCCGTTCGCCGGGACCCCGTTCACGAACCGGCACGGCCCGCCGCCCTCCCAG
>CAZKQE010000176.1:0-6311 GCA_964554725.1 uncultured bacterium | reverse complement strand
GGCGACCTCACCGTGCCGGGGGAGGACCGCCGCGTGTGGAGCTTCGAGCTGGACAACTCGTGGAAGGAGCGCGAGATGGGCACGGAACGCCGCTCCGGCCACGTCCTCGCGGTGGATCCGCAGCGGGATGTCTTCGCCCGCATCCCCGAGATCTTCAACCCCGCCGATGGATCCTGGACGGCACACCCGCAGGCCGCATGGCGGCAGTCGTACTATCCGCTCCACTTCGTCGTTCCGGGCGGTCCGAGCGCCTCGAGCCGCGTGCTCGCGGTGGGCCAGCTCCGGCCGGCCCGCTACCTCGACATCCCCGACGGGGGCGCTCCGGGCACCTGGCAGGACTTCCCCGGGAACGACTTCGGCTATCCGCCGCCCCAGACCGCCGTCACCTACGCGCCCGGCAAGATCATGGCCGCGGGCAGTTCGTTCGCCCTCTCCGGTGTCACGAAGACGATCGACGCCACCGGCACGACCCCGGGCGGATGGCAGACTTGCGGCAGCAGCATGGAACCTCGCAACGAGCACAACTTCGTCGTCCTGCCGGACGGGAAGGTCCTGGTCGTCGGCGGCACGAAGTTCATCAATCCTGGCGACGACGACCACGGGGACACCGCGAACCCGGATCTCGCCGTCCCGTGCCCGCAGCTCTGGGACCCGGTGACCTGCACGTGGACCCCGATCTCCGGAGCGTGGTCCCTCGCCTGCGACATGGACGGCGCCACGGCGGTGGTGCGGAACTACCATTCCACCGCGGTCCTGCTCCCGGACGGCCGCGTGCTCACGGCCGGCGGCTGGCCCGAGAAGGATCCCCCGGTGCCGTACACACCTCCGCCCTACTTCAATCTCCACCGCAAGGAGGCGCGCATCTACTGTCCGCCGTACCTGTTCCAGTCGGACGGCACGACGCCGATCTCGCCGACCGCCCGCCCGGCCATCGCCGCTGCACCCTGCCGGCTCGACTGGGGGACGGAGTTCGTGATCCAGACCCCGGCAGCCACGGACATCGCAGTCGGCGGCAAGGCGTGTCTCATTCGCCCCGCAGCGGTCACGCACTCGTTCGATCAGGCCCAGCGCTACGTGCCCCTCACGGTGGTGGACTGCCCGGGCGGCGACCGGCTCCGCGTGCAGAGTCCGGCGAGCGCCAGCCACGCCCCGCCCGGGGACTACATGCTGTTCCTCGTCAACAGCGCCGGCATCCCCTCGATCGCCCGCTGGGTGCGAGTGGGCCCGGCGGTGCCAGGCGGGTGCGACATCGTCGCGCCGGCGCAGACCACCGACTTCACCGTGGACATCGTGTGGGAGACCGGGGCCGAGACCTACTGGACGGCACCCGGGGACGATGGCACCTCGGGGACGGCGACCGAGTACGACGTCCGCCGCGCGGGAACCTCGCCCAGCGAGGTGACGTTCTGCACCGGAACGCGGGTCGCAACGCCGGGGCCTCAGGCACCAGGCTCCTGGGAGTACCTCACCGTGGACGGCCTCACGCCCTGCACGCAGTACTTCGTGGCACTCAAGACCCGGGACGAGGTCGCGAACTGGGCCGGGCTCGGGAACGTCGGCCAGTTCACGACCGTTTGCTCCGGCGGTGGTGGCGGGTCGAGCGCCCGGGAGGTCGCAGCGCCCCTCGCGCGGCTCGGCGGTCCGCAGGAGCCGGTCGCCCCGTACTCGCGCATCCCGGTCGGGGGTGCGGCGCTGGCGGCGTCCATGCAGATCGTCGACGGGGCGCCGGTCTGGACCGTTCATCATCTCTCCGAGGCGGAGGCGGCGGCGGTCGCCGGCAGCGACTCGGCGTCCGTCATCGCGCAGGTGCCGAACGGGAGCGGTGGCTGGCTCACCCGCGCGCGGAGGAGCCCGACGGGCAGCCGATACGCCATCCGCTCCGGGCGCTCGGCGCGCCGGCTCGTGTTCCTCGGCGACTTCGCGCTCGAGATCGCCGCGCGCGCGGTGGCCGCCGGCGCGGCGGGCGCGAGTCGTGACCAGGAGCTGGTCGCCGCCCGCCACTCGCGCCTCGGGGACGTAAAGCCGGTGGTCGAAGCCGCCGGCGGTTACGAACTCGGCCTCGTGCGAGGGGACACGCTGACGCTTCGCTACGCGCCCGCCGACCGGGCGGCGACGGGCGCCCGGGACGAGTTCCTGCGGATCACCGCGGGTAGCGCGCTGTCCCAACCGGCCGGACGGAGCCGACCCGGCGGATCGGCTCCCGCGCCCCCGGTGCCGGACGAGTTCGCCCTGCATGCGAATCAACCCAATCCCTTCTCACGGCAGACCTCGATCCGCTTCGCCCTGCCGACGAGGGAGCAGGTCCGGTTGCAGGTCTTCGATCTGGTCGGCCGCCGCGTGCGGACGCTGGCGCTCGGCGGATACGAACCCGGGGAGCACGCGGTGGTGTGGGACGGCCGGGACGAGGGAGGCCATCCGGTGCCCTCCGGCGTCTACCACTGCCGTCTCGAGGCCGGTCGATTCCAGGCCCGGCGCACCATGGTGGTGCTGCCGTGAACGAGGGGCACGTGCCCAGTTGATCGCAGCGCGCAAGCCACGGCCCATCCGGGGCCCGAGCTCTACAGCGTGGGAAGTGGAACGGTGTCAGCCCGCCGGCGCGTCCGGCGGGTCGGCCCAGGCGTCGGGCGGGGTCTCACCTGGCGGCTCCGGGGGGGCGTCGCCGTTCCCGTTCTTCTTCTTCGCCCCGCAGTTGCAGTCGCCGCAGGCGTGGTAGGGACCCTCCGGCAGCTCGGCGTAGGCGACCCGGTGCTCGCTGCCCTCGTCGTCCCGCAGCCACACCGCCTCGCGGTAGGCCTCGGTGCGGGTCACGGTGAGCACGCCCTTGCCGGTCTTCAGCTTCGTGCCGGGCGGGGGCAGCTTCTTCTGGCTCTCGCGGTAGTGGGTCAGCTCGTAGGCGAGGCAGCACAGCAGCCGCCCGCACGCCCCCGAGATCTTGCCCGGGTTGAGCGAGAGCTGCTGCTCGCGCGCCATCTTGAGCGTGACCGGGTGGAAGTCCTTGAGCCAGGTCGAGCAGCAGAACGCGCGCCCGCACGGGCCGCAGCCGTCGAGCCGCTTCGCCTGGTCGCGCACGCCGATCTGGCGCAGCTCGACCCGGGTGTGGAAGCGGGCGGCGAGGTCCTTCACCAGCTCGCGGAAGTCCACCCGGTGCTCGGCCGAGAAGTAGAACGTGATGCGGTGGCCCGAGAACGCCACCTCGACCTCGGACAGCGCCATCTTCAGCTCGCGCGCCTCGATCCGCGCGCGGCAGTACTCGAACGCGGTGCCCTCGAGCGCGCGGTTGTGGTCGTCCTGGTCGAGGTCCTCCTCGGTCGCCTTGCGGATGATCTCGCGCGTGACGTTGCCGGGCCGCTTGAGGGCGACCAGCGTGGGGTCCTTGAGGAACACGGTGCCGAGGGTCTCGCCGTGCTCCGCCTGCACGATGACCGGGTCGCGGAGCTTGAGCCACAGCGTGCGGGAGTTGAGGAAGAAGTCCCTGCGCGAGCCGCGCAGGGCCACCTGGACGATCTCGCCCATGGCCGCTGTCCTTTATGGCGGACGGGAGTCCGCCTTCGACGCCGGCGAGCGCCGGCGGGATCAGGTGATGCGCGATCCGGGACCGGACGGGGCCGACCGCACCCACCCCCGGGACCGGCTATGAAGAGCCCCCGCCGCGGCACGCGCCGGGAGACGATCGCAGCGAGGATAGCGCAGGGCAGCGCGGGACGCACGCGCGGAGTGGGACCCGAGCGGGCCGGAACGGGCGATCGGAGCGGGCGGGGCCGGCGCGCGGGCCGGCCGGTGGCTCAGTAATCCCAGCGCCCGGCGGGGTGCGGGGGCCAGGCGCCCTCGCCGACCCGCGAGCCGGCGACCCGGGCCATCGCGGAGAAGATCGTCATGTCGGCCGAGACGTTGCCCTCGATCGAGCGCAGCGCCTCCTCGAGCACGGTCAGGCGGCGGCGGATCTCCCGCGCGTCGAGCCCGGCGGCGAGCCGGCGCAGATCGTCCTCGCGGTCGCGGTTCACGAGCGACTCGCCCGGCGCCCCGTAGCGGGCGCGCAGCAGGTCGCGCAGCCACAGCTCGTGGAACTCCACCATGCGGCGCAGCGCCTCGCGCCCGGTGCGGCCGAACTTCATGAACCGCTGCGACGCCTGCCACAGCGCGGAGGAGTCGCGGCGCATCGCCGGGTCGAGCAGCGCCAGCGCCTCGTCGCGGAGCGC
This sequence comes from uncultured bacterium, assembly GCA_964554725.1. GTDB lineage: Bacteria > Eisenbacteria > RBG-16-71-46 > RBG-16-71-46 > RBG-16-71-46 > WS-11. The sequence continues at coordinate 2,115 of CAZKQE010000176.1, read as the reverse complement.
GACCGGGTCCTCGTCGCGCAGGGTCAGCGCGCGCGCCAGGTTGCCGCTCGCGAGGGCGGCGAGCAGGCGGGCTGGGGCCGGACTCACCCTGGCGCGCGAGACCAGGAACGACGCGATCGTCTCCTCGGAGAGCGGGGCGAAGCGCACCCGCTGGCAGCGCGAGCGGATGGTCGCCGGCAGCCGGTGCGGCCGCGAGGTGGTCAGCACCCAGACGGTGGCGGGGCCGGGCTCCTCGAGCGCCTTGAGCAGCGCCGAGTACTGGTCCTCGCGCATGCGGTCGGCGTCGCGCACCACGATCACCCGCCGCGCGGCCTCGAACGGCTGGAACGCCAGCTCGCGCAGCAGTTCGCGGGTGCGCGAGAGGCGGATCGAGTCGGCCTTCTCGTAGACGAACACGAACAGCGGGTCGTCGCGCAGCGCGGCGATCGTCCCGGCGACCGTCTCGTCGAGGTCCTTCTCCTCGCCGGTGACCGGGAACAGGAACTTGAGGTCGGGGTGCTGGAGGGTCGCGGTCTTGCGGCAGGCCGCGCACGCGCCGCAGGCGTCGTCCGCCGCGGCAGTCGGCTCGGGCCCGGGAGCGGGTGCGGCGGCGGCGAACAGGTCGGGCTCCGCGCCCGGCGGCGCCGATGGGGCGCCGCGCTCGCACAGCAACGCGCGCGCGAACGCCAGCGCCGCAGTGCCCTTGCCGACCCCGGCCGGGCCGTGGAACAGGTAGGCGTTCGCGAAGCGCCCGCCGGCCACCACCCCGCGCAGGAACGCGACGGCGGCGGGCTGGTCCAGGACCTCGGCGAGGCGGACGATCGGCATGCGGGCAGGATACCGCGCGCGACGCCGGGAGACGAGCGGTCGCTAGCGCCCGAGCGCCGCGAGCGCCGCCTCGACCTCGGCGACCGCGGCGTGGTCGCCGAGTCGCCGGTAGAGATCGTGCATGCGCGCGAGGGTGGGCGCATTGCGGGTGGCGCCGATGACCGGCCGCCACAGGGCGGCGGCCTCGCGTTCGCGGCCGGCGAGCAGGCTCGCCCAGCCGCGGCCGATCCGCGCCTGCACGTTGCCGGGCGAGACCTCCTCGGCGCGCGCGTAGGCGAGGGCCGCGAGGCGCGCGTCGCCCAGCCGGAGCAGCGTCTCGCCGAGCGGCAGGAGGATGTCGACGTCGTCGGGAGCGAGGTCGGCGGCCCGCTCGAGGTGCCGGCGCGCGGCGGCCAGCTCGCCGCGCGCCAGCTCGATCGTGCCGGCCTGCCGGAGGGCGCGCAGGTCGCGCGGGTCGAGCAACGCCGCCGCGCGGGCCTCGTGGAGTGCGACCAGCGTGTCGCGGTCGTACCAGGCGGGGCGGCGGCCGAAGTCGGGGCCGATCTCGTACAGCACCGAGGGCCGCCCCTCGGTGACGTGGCGCACGGTGAGCCCGGGCACCTCGCCGCTCGGATCCACGAGGTGACGGAGGCCGGGACGCGTCTCGCCCTCGCCGAAGCCGAAGAACAGCCAGCGCGCCCGCTCGCGCCGGGCGTGCGCCGCCAGCGCCTCGAGGCTGTCGGCGAACGGGAACGCCACCGCGCCGAGCCCGGCGAGGGCGGCGACGTGCGGCTTGCGGGCGATCACCCGGTCGCCGGGCGAGGCGATCGCGCGCAGGGTCGCCGCCGCGGCCTGCGCCTCGGTCGGCTGCTGGGCGAGGATGCGCCGCTGCAGGTCCAGCGAGGCGCGGACGCCGAGCGCGAGCGGGACCAGCGCCAGGAGCGGCAGGAGTGGGACCCGCCCGACCGCGACCCGCGCGAAGCGCGGCGAGGCGAACGGGGCGGCGGCGGCCGCGGCGTAGAACGGGAGCAGCGCCAGCGAGTAGCGCTCGGAGTGGAACACCGGCACCAGCGCCAGGAAGGCGAGGGTGCCGGCGAGCGCCAGCGGCCACTGGCGCCGCACGCCGCCGTCGCGCGCCGCGAGCAGCAGGCCGAGTGCGGCGCACGCCGCCGCCGGCCAGCCGAGCAGCAGGCGCGCGTCGGCGGCAAGGTGCGTGACGACGTTGGTCGCGAGCCGGGCCGCGACCGCCCCGGGGTCGCGCGCGATCACGTCCCCCAGCGAGCCGAACGAGGGCTGGAGGTCGCGCTGGTAGGCGTCCCAGCCGATGCC
>CAZKQE010000175.1:0-6338 GCA_964554725.1 uncultured bacterium | reverse complement strand
GGGATCGCGCGGCTTGAAGCGCGAGGCCACGAACTGCACGGTGGTGCGGATGCCGGTAAGCGGATTGCGGATCTCGTGCGCCACGTAGGCCGACAGCTCGCCGAGCGAGACCAGCCGGTCGATCTTCTTCTGGAACTCGCCGTCCTCGCTCTCGGAGATCGCCTCGGCGAGGATCACCGAGCCCATGACGTCGCCCTCCTCGTCGCGCAGCGGGATCGCCTCCGCCTTGAGGGTCAGCTCGCGCCCTTCGGCCTCGAGCTTGAAGTCGCGCGGCTCGCGGGCCGCGCCCTTGAGCCAGCGGGCGTCCGCGCCGGGGAACACGCGCGAGCCGGCGAGCCCCAGCAGGCCCTCGGACTCGAGCCCCAGCAGGTCCTCGATCCAGCGGTTCGCGTAGACCACCTTCCGCTCGCGGTCGAGCGCCACCACCCCCTGCTCGATCGCGTCGAGCACGTGGTGCGCGAGCGGGGTGGGTCGCGGGGCGGGCGGCGCGCCGGCGGGCGCGGGGTCGCCGGGTCGGGTGACGGCTTCGCTGCGGGTGGTCAACGGTCCTCCGGGGGCGGAGTGCGGGCGGCGCTGGGCTATGGGTAGCACACGCACCGCGCCCCCGCAATCGTCCGCCTCGCGCGCCGGACCCCGCGCGCCGCCGGCCGCCCGGCGCGCCCGCCCCGCCGCGCGACGGTCGGCCCGGGATTGTCTCGCGCGCCCCCGCGCTGATAGACTGCGGGGTCGCTCGGTCGCCATCCGCCCGTCCCTGAACACCGCTCTCCTCCGGAGTCCCGAATGCTCCAGTACCTGCGCATGGGCAACAAGCGCACGAAGACGCTGTGGTGGATCCTCATCGTCGTCACCGTGGTCACCTTCCTCGGCGGGTTCGTGTTCCTGGTCGGGGTGGGTCTCGACACCAACCTCAGCGCCCGCTCGCGCGGGGACGTCGGCACCGTGGACGGCCGCGCGATCAGCCGCGCGGACTTCACGAACGCGCTCAACGAGCAGCGGGCCGCCTACCAGCAGCAGACCGGCGCCGACCCGGGCAGCGAGGAGATGCGCGCGCTCGAGACGCAGGCGTGGCGCGGGCTGGTCACCCAGCGGCTGCTCGACGCCGAGGCCCGGCGACTGGGCCTGCGGGCCACCGACCGCGAGGTCGTGCTCTCGCTCCAGTCCGCGCCGCCGCCGATGCTCGCCCAGGCGCCGGCGCTCCAGACGGACGGCAAGTTCGACCCGCAGAAGTACGTCGCCGCGCTGCGCGACCCCAACAACAACTGGGCTCCGTTCGAGCAGCTGGCCCGCGATCAGCTCCCGGTGCGCAAGCTCCAGGAGCGCCTGATCGCCTCGCTGAAGCTCTCCGAGCCCGAGCTGCGGCGGGCCTACCGGGACCGTTTCGAGCGGATCGGCATCACGGTCGTGCACATCCCCCCCCCGGCGCAGGGCGAGGTGCCGGCGCCGGGCGAGGCCGACGTGGAGCGGGTCTACGCCCGCTACCGCGGCCGCTTCTCCTCGGGTCCGGTGACGCAGCTCGAGTTCCTCCAGATCCCCATGCGCTTCTCGCAGGAGGAGGTGCGCGCCGCCCGCGAGCAGGCGCAGAGCCTGGCCGACCGCGCGCGCGGCGGGGAGGACTTCGCGACCCTGGCGAAGGACTACTCGGATGGCGCCAGCGCCTCGCAGGGGGGCGAGGTGAACCGGGTGTTCCAGCCGGCCGAGTTCGGGCCCGAGATCGGGCCGAAGCTGGCGGCGCTCGGGCCCGGCGGGATCAGCGAGCCGTTCCAGGACGGCCCGTACTGGGTGGTGCTCAAGATCCTCGACCGCATCCCCGATCCGGTCTCCGCGGTCCCCAACCTGCGCATCGCCCAGATCGCGATCAAGATCCAGGCGGGCGAGAATTCGCTGCGCGAGCAGTACGAGGCGGCGCGCAAGATCCGCGACCGCGCCGCACGGGTCGGGCTCGGCAAGGCGGCCGCCGAGAACGGGCTGGCGACCGCGAAGACCGGCTTCTACGACTACAACAACGCGCCGCAGGAGCTCATCACGACCCCCGAGGCGGCCGACTGGGGCCTGAGCGCGAAGCCCGGCGCGGTGAGCCACGTGGTCCAGGGACCGCAGGAGTTCGCCATCGTCCAGGTCGCGGAGCAGCGGCCGGCCGGCGCGCCGCCGCGCGAGGAGATCGCCGAGCAGCTCCGCCAGGTCGCCCAGCTCGAGGCCCGCGTGGGCCTGGCGAAGCCGACCGCCGAGCGGGTCGGCCGCGCGCTCGCCGCCGGGGCGCGGCTGGAGGACGCCGCCCGCGCCGCGGGCGTGACGCCGTTCACCGTGGACGCGATGAACCGGGCGCAGCCCGACCAGCGCCTGGCGCAGATCCCCGAGGTGATCGGCGCGGCCTTCGGCGCCGAGCCGGGGCGGACGGTCGGTCCGATCGAGACGCTCGCCGGCTGGTACTTCGTGCGGGTGGACAAGCGCGCGCCCGCCGACCCGGCCGCCTACGACCAGCTCAAGGCCCAGCTCACGCAGGAGATCGTGAGCCGGCGCCAGCAGTCCTTCTTCTCGGGCTGGATCGCCGAGCTGCGGTCGAAGGCGAAGGTGCAGGACTTCCGGGGCGACGCCGGGAGCTGACGGCGGCCCGGCCGCGGCCGGGCCCGCCGGAGGGGCCCCGTCGTCCCGGGGGCTCCCGGTCCCGGCCCGGCCGCAGGGCGACGCCGCCCGTCGCCGCGCGCCGCCCGGGCGGCGCGGCTTCCCGCGCGGGGCCTAGCCCTGCTTCGACTCCGGCTTCTCCGCCGGCGGCTCCTCCCGGTTCACCTCGTCGGTGATCTCCCGCTGCGCCTTGCGGAACTCGCGCAGCGCCTGACCGAGTCCGCGCGCCATCTTCGGGATCTGGCTGGGCCCGAAGATGAGCAGGATGATCAGGAACACCAGGCCGATCTCACTCCCACCGAGTCCGAACACGGGGTCGTGCCTCCCTCTCGTCAATCGTCCAGGCGGAGCCGGCTGCGGTCGCTGCCGAGCACCACCGTGACATCCGCGACATCGGAATCCCACGCCTGCCGGATCACCGGCGGGCCGCCCAGGAACCGGGCCACCGCCCGCGCCGAGACCGGATCCGGGCGCCGGGCCACCACCAGGGTGGCGACGTAGTCGGGCCGGTCGGCGTTCCGCACCTCCACCACGTGGAATCCTCCCTGGCGCAGGTACGACGCCACCTTCGAGCCCATCCCCCCCTCGCCCGAGCCGTTCAGCACCTGCACCCGGATCACCCGCCGCGCCGGCGTGCCCACCGTCGCCAGGTCGGGGACTTCCCCCTCCCGCGGCCGGAAGGTCGCGTAGGCCCACGACACGACCAGCGCCAGCACCAGGACCGCGAGCGCGCCGATCGCGAACCGGCCCCCCGCACCCCCCCTAGCGCCGCGCGCCACGCGTGCCCCGGGGCGCCGGCGCCCGGATCGCCCGCCGCAGCCGGGTCCAGGTGCGACCCAGCGACTCCGGCAGCACCTTGGTCCCGCCCACCACCGGCATGAAGTTCGTGTCCCCGGACCAGCGCGGCACCAGGTGCAGGTGCAGGTGCCCGGGGAATCCGGCCCCCGCCACCCGGCCGACATTGGCGCCGTAGTTCACCCCGTGCGGCCGGTACTCCGCCGCCAGGGCCCGCTCGGCCACCGCCACCAGCTCGAGCAGGTCGGCGCGCTCGTCGGCGCCGAGCTGCTCGAAGCGCGCGACGTGGCGCGCGACCGCGACCATGAGATGACCCGGATTGTACGGGAACCGGTTCAGCATCAGGAACGCGTGGGGCCGACGGGCCAGCACTAGCTGGGCCCGGTCCTCGCGCAGGCGTCCGGTCCGGCAGAACAGGCAGCCGCGCACCTTGTCGGCCCGGGCGATGTACGTCATGCGCCACGGCGCCCAGAGGCGATCCACTCCCTCATCGCGAGCCATCTTACCGCCGACCCTCCCCGCGGCCCAACTCCCCCTCGCGGGAGCGATGGATCGCCTCGACCTCGGCCAGCTGCTCCGGCGTGTTGATGCCCAGCAGTTCCCGCCAGTCCTCGGCGCACAGCACCCCGGCCGGCCGGCCGGCCTCCTGGATCAGCGACAGGGTGTCGGTGAGGTAGTACTCCCCCTGGGCGTTCGCGGTCGTCAGCCGCCCGAGCGTGTCGCGCAGCACCGGGTAGTCGAACGCGTAGATGCCCGAGTTGATCTCGTCGATCGCCCGCTGCGCCGGGGTCGCGTCGCGCTCCTCGACGATCGTCACCCGGCCGCCCGCGGGGTCGCGGACGATGCGGCCGTAGCCGCGCGGCTCCGGCACCCGGGTCGACAGCACCGTGACCGCGGCCCCGCTCGCCGCGTGGTGCGCGAGCAGCGCGCGCAGCGTCGCCCCGCGCAGGAGCGGCGTGTCGCCGCACACGACCAGCAGGGTCCCGGCGAAGGCGCCGAGGACCGGCGCCGCCTGCTGGACGGCGTGCCCGGTCCCGCGCTGCTCCGCCTGCACCACCCACTCGAGGCGCGGCGTCGGGAAGGCCTCGCGCACGCGTTCGCGCTGGTGGCCGACCACCACCAGCACCCGGTCCACGCCCGCCGCATCGACCGCGGCGAGCACGTGCGCGAGCAGCGGCGAGCCGCACATCGGATGGAGCACCTTGGCGAGGTCGCTCTTCATGCGCGTGCCCTGCCCGGCGGCGAGCACCAGCGCGGCGGTGGGTCGCGCGCTCACCGCGGGGCCCACTCGAGGTTGTCGATGAGCCGCGCCCGTCCCACCCGGGCCGCCACCGCGATCAGCACCCGGCCGCGCACGCGCGCCACCGGCTCGAGCCGGTCGGCGTCCACCACGGCGACGTAGTCCTCGCGCACCAGCGGGTAGCCGCGCCACACCCGTCGCACCGCGGCCCGCAGCCGGGCCGCCGACCGCTCGCCGGCCCGCAGCCGCGCCCGGGCGGCGAGCAGGCCGCGCCGCAGCGCCACCGCCTGGCGCCGCTCCTCGCCCGCCAGGTAGGCGTTGCGCGACGAGAGCGCCAGGCCGTCGCGTGCGCGCACCGTGGGGCCGCGCCGCACCCGCACCGGAAGGTCGAGGTCGGCGACCATCCGCTCGACCAGCCGCGCCTGCTGGGCGTCCTTCTGCCCCAGCCACAGCACGTCCGGGGCCACGACGTTCAGGAGCTTGAGCACCACGGTGGCGACCCCGACCAGGTGGCCGGGCCGCGAGGCGCCCTCGAGCACGTCGTCGAGCCCGCCCACCCGGACCCGGGTGCGGTGGCCGGGCGGGTAGAAGTCGGCCGCGCGCGGCTCCCACAGCAGGTCGACCCCGGCGTCCGCGAGCAGCCGGCGGTCCCGCCGCGCCGGACGCGGGTAGCGGGCGAAGTCCTCGCCGGGCCCGAACTGGAGCGGGTTGACGAACACGCTCGCCACCACGCGATCGGCGGAGCGGAGCGCGCGCGCGACCAGGCTCAGGTGGCCGGCGTGGAGGGCGCCCATGGTCGGCACGAACGCGACCCGGCGCCCCCGCCGGCGCCACGCCGCGACCGTGCGGCGCACGGCGGCGGCGCGCCGGGTACGGAGCATCAATACGACTCCGTCTCCGACGGGAAGCGGCGCGCCCGGACATCGGCGGCGAAGCGCCCGAACGCCTCGCGCATGGCCTCCCCGAGTTCGGCGTAGCGACGGACGAACCGCGGCTGCCGGCCGAGATAGAGTCCCAGGAGGTCGTGGCTCACGAGCACCTGGCCGTCGCACTGGACGCCGGCGCCGATGCCGATCGTCGGGATGCCGATCTCGCGGGTGACCAGCGCGCCCAGCCGCGCCGGGATCCCCTCGAGGACCAGCGAGAAGCAGCCCGCCTGCTCGAGCAGCCGCGCCTCGCGGACCAGCCGCTCCTGGTCGGCCTCGCCGCGCGCCTGCACCTTGTAGCCGCCGAACGCGAGCACGGACTGCGGCGTCAGCCCGAGGTGGCCCATCACCGGGATGCCGGCCTCGACCATCCGCCGCGCCGCCGCGGCCACCCGTTCGCCCCCCTCGAGCTTGACGGCGTCGGCGCCCCCCTCCTTCACCAGCCGGCCCGCATTGAGCACCGCCTGCTCGTCGCTCACCTGGTACGACATGAACGGCATGTCCGCCACGACCAGCGCCGCGGGGGCGGCGCGCACCACCGCGCGGGTGTGGTGGAGGATGTCCTCGACCGTGACCGGCAGGGTGCTCTCGTAGCCGAGCACGACGGTGCCGAGGCTGTCCCCCACGAGCAGGATCTCGACCCCCGCCTCGTCCGCGAGGCGCGCGGTCGGGTAGTCGTACGCCGTGCCGACGACGATCGGCTCGCCGCGCCGCTTCATCTCGAGGATGCGCGGCGCGGTGAGCCGCGGGCGCGCGGC
>CAZKQE010000174.1:2949-6406 GCA_964554725.1 uncultured bacterium | reverse complement strand
GGAGCCGTTCGCCGGGACCCCGTTCACGAACCGGCACGGCCCGCCGCCCTCCCAGCGCATCGTGCTGCGCACGTGGATCAGGAACGTCCCGGTCCGGGTCGGCCGCACGTGGACGACGAGCTGGTTCGTCTCCGCGCCCTCGCCCGCCCAGGCATCGTCGGCGTACTCGACCACCACGTAGCCGGCCGTCATCGGCGAGCAGTCGGCGCGCGGGATCGTCGCCCCGACCGGGTACTCCCGGTAGCCGGGCGCGTCGTCGCCGCCGGCCGCGCTCACCCGTTGCGTGTCGGCCGCGGCGTCGAGCCCGGGGAACGAGAGCACGATGCGTCCGTCGTCCGTCCCGCGCCCGGCGTTGGCGACCGTCGCCGTGACCGTGAGCGTGCCGCCCAGCGTCAGGGCTGCCGGCGGATCGAGCGTGACGTCGCCGACGAACACCGGCGCCGGCGGTAGCGGGAGCACCGAGACGGTGAAGCGCCGCACCGGCCAGCCCTGCGGGTCGGCGGGAGCGCTGTCGCCTCCGGCGGGCACCGCGTTCACGTAGCGGCAGGCGCCGCCCCCGGCGCCCCGCATGGTGCTCCGCACGTCGACGTGGAAGTCGCCCACCGCCGGCGGCCGCACCGTGAGCACCAGCGTGTCGCTCTCGGCGCCGAACCCCGCCCAGTCGTCGTCGGCGTACTCGACCGTCAGGTACGACGCGACCAGCGGCCGGCAGCGGGCGTCGGCGAGCGGCCCGCCGGCCGGGATCTCGCGGTAGCCGGGGGCGTCGCCGGCCGAGGCGCCGGCGACCCACTGGCCGTCGGCGCCGTTCGTGAGCGAGGGGAACCCGACCACGATGCGGCCGTCGTCGCTCCGCGCGCCGTCGTTGCGGACCACGAGCGCCAGCGAGAACTCCTCGCCGATCGTGATCGTGCCGGCCGAGACGGCCACCGGCGCCACGAACACGGGCTCCGCCATGAGCGGCGGCGGGGCCACGGTCACCGAGAAGCGCTTCACCGCCCGGCCCTGCTGGTCGGTCGAGCCCCCCTCGCCGTTCAGGGGCAGCCCGCTCGCCCAGACGCATCCCCCGCCGGCCGCGTGCATCGAGCTGCGCACGTAGAAGTGGAACGTTCCCACCGCCTGCGGCGTCACGGTCAGCGTCATCGCGTTGGTCTCGCCCGCGAGCCAGTCGCCGTCGGCGTACTCGGCCACCAGATAGGAGGCCGCCACCGGCAGGCAGTCGGCGCCGGCGAGCACCCCGCCGGCCGCGGTCTCGCGGTAGCCGGGGAGGTCCCCGCCGGTCGTGCCGCTCACCCACTCGCCGTCGTCCGCGCCGGTGAACGAGGGGAACGAGACCGCGATGCGCCCGTCGTCGCTGGCGAGGCCGTCGTTGCGGACCCGCACCGTCACCGTGAAGCTCTCGCCCAGCACGATGGAGGCGGGCTGGCCCGCCGGCAGGTTGCCGAACACCGGGACCGGGGCCACCGGCGCCGGCTGGACCGGCGCGGGTCCGTCGTTGAACAGCGTCACCGCGGTGCCGCCGCGATAGTTGCAGTTCTCGGGATAGGTCCAGACTGCCCAGCCGCCGTTGGTCACCGCGAGGTCCGGGCGCCCGTCCCCGTTCCACTCGCCGATCCCGACCCAGTTCGGGGCGTATCCTCCGGTCCCGAACCGCACCGGCGCGCCGAAGCTGCCGTCGCCCTGGCCGGGGAGCACGGTGATCGCGCCGTCGGCCAGCAGCGCCAGATCGGGTGCCCCGTCGTCGTCGAGGTCGGCGACCGCGGCGGAGTTGGCCGCCCCTGCGACCGCCACCGTGCCGGCGGGGGCGAACGTCCCGTCCCCGCGCCCGAGCAGTGCCGCGGCCGACCCCCATCCGCCGGCCACCAGGTCGGTGCGGCCGTCGCCGTTCAAGTCGCCGGCGGCCAGCGCGAGCGGCACGTGCCCGACCGGGTGGTCCACCCGCGGCCCGAACCCGCCGCTGCCGTCCCCGCGCATCACGGCGACTGCCCCCGTTGCCTCGACCCCGAGCACCAGGTCCGGGATGCCGTCGCGGTCGAGGTCCTCGATCATCAGCGCCGTGAACCGGGTGCCGAGCGCGTGGTCCGCCCGCGGCGCGAACGTGCCGTCTCCGTTCCCGCGCAGGGTCACGAACCCCACGTACTCGACCACCACCAGATCGCCATGGCCGTCGCGGTCGAGGTCCGCGATGGCGACCCCGCGCGGATACCCGCCGAGCGGGACCACCCGTCGCGCAGCGAACCCGCCGCCGGCCTCCGCGAGCAGGATCGAGAGCTCGCCGAAGTCGGAGTTCGTCACCGCGAGGTCGGGCCTCCCGTCTCCGTTCAGCTCGCCGATCGCGATCTGACGCGTGTCCTGTCCGGCGTCGAAGTGGCCGCCGGGGGTGAACCCGCCGGCCCCGTCGGCCAGCGCCACCGACACCCCGGCGTCCTGCGTGTCCGGGCAGCCCGCGCGCGCGATCGCGAGGTCGGCGAGCCCGTCGCCGTTCAGGTCGCCGCTCACCGTCATGGAGGGCGCGCCGAACGGGGACGTGCGGCCGCGCCCGAACGTGCCGTCGCCGTTGCCGGAGCTCACCGACACCGCCCCGCCGCTCCCCACCGTGGCCAGGTCCGTGCGTCCGTCGCCGTCCAGGTCGGCGACCGCCGCGACGAGCGCGCCGTAGCCGGCCACCCGCGTGCCCTCGAACGTCCCGTCGCCGCGCCCGAGCGCCACCAGCACCCGGCCGCCGTACTCCCAGGTCGAGATCAGGTCCGGGTTCAGGTCGCCATTCACGTCGGCGACCGTGACCGAGCCGGGCCCTTCGTTCCAGGCCGCACCCCCGCCGCCGCCGCCGGTGAACGTCCCGTCCCCCGATCCGAGGAAGGTGCGGACCCCGCCGGGGCGCTCGTCGCGGAACGCCTCCCCGTGCCAGGTCGTCACCAGGTCCAGCCGGCCGTCCCGATCGAGATCGGCCAGCACCGGCGAGGAGTACCAGTCGCCGTACTCGCCGCACACGGGCTCGATGGCCGGGAGGAACGTGCCGTCCCCGGCGCCCGGCACCACCATGTGGACGCCGCACGGGGCGATCAGGACGAGGTCGAGGTGCCCGTCGCCGTTCAGGTCGCCGAGCGGCATCGGCCCGTGCGTGCTCGCGACCGCGCTCTCGATCCGCGGCGCGAACGTGCCGTCCCCGCGGCCGGGCCACACCGCGACCCTGCCGGAGAGCGATCCCACGAGGTCGGGATGTCCGTCCTCGTTCATGTCGCCCACGGTGATCACGCCGATGCCCGACTCCCCGACGACGAGCTCCGACCGTTCGAAGTCGTCGCCGCGGGAAAGGAGCACGGTGATCGTAGCGGGGTACACGCTCGTCACGATCAGGTCCGGGAGACCGTCGCCGTCGAGATCGGCCGCCGTGACCCGCTCGAGGCCGGCCGGGGTCGCCACCTCGCGGTAGGGCGCGAAGGTGCCGGCGCCGGTCCCG
>CAZKQE010000174.1:0-2849 GCA_964554725.1 uncultured bacterium | reverse complement strand
CCCGCGGCCCGCACATTCATATTCCTCCCCTATGGCGCGGGGCCCGGCCCGGGCGCTCCGCCGGCGGGCGGATCGCCGGCTCCCAGCGGCGGACCGTGCAATTCGCGCGCGAGCCCCCGCTTCCAGCTCCCGCGCGCCACCCAGGCGACGATCAGGGCGGTGCGCACGACGCAGGTGATCGTGATCAGCCAGGCGATCCCCAGCACCCCGCTCCCGGTCCACGCCGGCACCAGGAACGCGAGCGGGATGCGCACCAGCGAGACGAGCGAGAAGATCCACGAGATGGCGGCGGTGTGGCCCGAGCCGAGGATCGCCTCGGCGGTCACGATCTCGACGCCGACGAACACCAGGCAGCCCGCCAGCACCCGCAGGTAGGGCGTGCCGACGCGGAGCACCTCGGGGTCGGCGGTGAACATGCCGAGGAACAGGTGCGGGAACGCCAGCATCGCCGCCGTCAGCACCAGCGAGACGCCGACGATCCAGCGCACGCCGGTGCGGATCGCCTCGACCGCGCGCTCCGGGCGCCCGGCGCCCAGGTTCTGCCCCACCAGCGCGGCCGCCGCGGTGCCGATCGCGCCGGCGGTCATGAACTGGATCGCCTCGATGCGGTTGACGATGCCGATCACGGCGAGCGAGGCGGCGCCGAACTGCGACGCCGCGCGCGCGAACGCGATGTAGGTGACCGAGAACAGCATGCCGACCAGCGCGGCCGGGAGCCCCACCCGCGCCATGCCGGCGATCCGCACCGGCGGCCCGGGGGCGCGCCGCGCGAGCGGCAGCGCACGGTGGCCGCGCGCCGCGACGGCGAGGTACCCGGCGAGCATCGCCGACTGCGCCGCGACGGTGGCCCACGCCGCGCCCGCCACCCCCATCGCCGGGACCGGGCCGGCGCCGTAGATGAGAATCGGGTCCAGCACGGCGTTGAGCGCCACCGCCGCGAGATCGATGCGCAGCGGCGTGCGGGTGTCCCCCGCCGCGCGCATGATGCTCTCGCAGGTGAGCGCCATCATCGGGATCGGCGCGAACGCGAGGATCACCGACAGGTATCGCCCGCCCTGGTCCACCACGCCGGGGGTGCCCCCCATCAGGCCGTAGAGCTGCCGGGTGGCGAACAGCCCCGTCATCGTGCACACGAGGCCCAGCAGCGCCGAGGCCCGCACCCCCTTGTAGGCGGCGAGCCCGGCGCGGGTGCGGTCCCCGGCGCCGAGCAGCTGGCTCACGTACGCGGTGACGCCGATGGCGAAGATGTCGTTCAGCGAGAACGTCCACCACACCACGAACATCGAGGAGGTGACCGCCGCGGTGGCGTCCACGCCGAGCCCGCGCACCCACAGCGCGTCCACCCACTGGTAGGCGATGCGCAACCCGAACGAGAACAGCGCCGGCACCGCGAGCCGGAACAGCACCGCGCGGATCGGCTCGCGGACGCCGGGCAGCGCCGCGGGCGGGACGGGACCGCTCAGGGCGCGGCCCCGGTCGCGGGCGGCGGGTCCGTCGCGGCGGAGGGCGGGATCGTGGGCGGCGCATCGGGCGGCGGTGGCTCCGCCGCGGACGGGACGCGGGCGTCCCCGGCCGCGAACGCCGCGCGCGCGACGTGGCCGGCGTGCAGGTCCATCAGGGCGTGGAACAGCATGCAGGCGAACAGCGACCCGCTCAGCAGGTAGACCGCGCTCATGAACAGACCCACCAGCGTGGTGAGCGCGATGCCGCGCGGGCCCTGGTAGGCGTGGCCGAGCCCGAACACCACCGCCGCCACGACGACCGCCGGCAGCAGCGCGAGCCAGTGCCCCAGGTACCAGATCAGGTAGCCGCGATAGAGCAGCTCCTCGCACACGCCGGCGGTGACCGCCAGCCGGGCGAACCAGCGCGACTCCTGGTCGCTGCGGGGCATCATGCGCTCGAGGTTGCGCAGCTGCCGCCGTGCCGCCGCCAGCGCCTCGTCGTCGGCCAGCGCCTGCCGGCGCTGGACGAGCACGTAGCCCACCACCAGCGCGAGCCCCGCCAGCACCCCGGCCAGGCCCCAGGTGAGGCGCGGCACGATGCCGAGCGCCTGCCACGGCCGCGCCTGCCATCCCCACAGTGCGAGCGTGAGGGCGGCGAGCGTCCACTGGATGGCGATGCCCTGCCGGTAGAGCCACAGCCGGACGCGCGGGACGTCGGCGGGGTCGGCCTCGGTCAGGCGCCGGTAGCCGAACAGCGCCGCGCGCACCGGGAACAGCACGGCGAGCACCAGCGCCAGCAGATGGTCGAGCGCGATCGGCATCGCGGCACGATACACGACCGTTCGCGCGGGCGGCGAGCGGACGCCGGCTCACGGCGACGCCTTCGCGCCCCGGGCCCGGATACCGGCGCGCGGCCGGGCGCGCTCAGCGGGTCGTCCCGAGCCTCCGCTCCAGCTCCCGCAGCTGCGGGTCGCGCGGATCCACCGCCAGCCCCGTCGCGAGCGCGCGGCGCGCCTCGTCGGCGCGGCCCAGGACCTCGTGGGTGGCGGCGATCACGACGTAGGCGCCCGCCTGATGGGGATTCAACGCCCGCGCCCGCTCGAAGCGCGCGAGCGCGGACTCGAACTCGCCGCGCGCGCTGGCGATGATGCCGAGCAGCAGCTCGCTGCGGTAGGGCTCGCCGGCCTCGCTGCGCGACACCTGCTGCTCCTCACCCGCCGCCAGCGCCGCGAGCAGCGCCCGTTCGGCCGACTCCGCCTGGCCGAGCTGGACCCGCGTGTTCCCGAGCCGGAACAGCAGGTCGGGATCGTCCGGCGCGAGGGCCAGCGCCTCGACCAGCAGCGCCTCGGCGCGCGCGTGCTCGCCGCGCTCGGAGGCGGCGTCGCCCGCCGCCATCAACGCGGCCAC
>CAZKQE010000173.1:0-6428 GCA_964554725.1 uncultured bacterium | reverse complement strand
CCCACCGGCACGCGCACGGAGCACTACGCGCCGGTCTACTTCGACTACGACTCGTACGGGCTGCGCGACGACGCGCGCGCGGCGCTCGACGGCAACGCCCGGCTGCTGCGGGACAACCCCGGCGTGACCATCACGATCGAGGGCCACTGCGACGAGCGCGGGACGGTGGAGTACAACCAGGCGCTGGGCGAGAAGCGTGCCCAGGCGGCGCGCGACTACCTGATGGCCGCCGGGATCGGCGCGGCGCGCATCACGATCATCTCCTACGGCAAGGAGCGCCCGTTCGCCACCGGGGCCGACGAGGCGTCCTACCAGCAGAACCGCCGCGCCCACTTCGTGGTCCGCTCCGCGTCATGAGGGGCGAGCGCGAGGCGGCGGGCGGCGCGCATCCGTCCGCGCGGGCGCGAAGGGTGCGCGGGGGCGCGCTGGCGCTCGCCGCCGCCGCGCTCGCGCTCGGCGGGTGCCAGTCGTCCCAGCTGCTGCTCGTCCGCTCCGGGCTCGACAGCCTGCGCGTGGTGGTGGACTCCCTGAACGCGCGCGATGCGGCGGCCTTCTCGGCGCTGCGCGAGACGCGCCAGGAGGTGGCGGAGCAGCGCGACATCCTGCTCAGCACCCGGGCGACCACCGGCACCACCACCCAGGAGCTGTTCGAGCAGATGGGGCGGCTCGAGAGCAAGCTGGACGAGGTCATGGGACGCTTCCAGCAGATCAGCCAGCGGGCGACGCCGCCCCCGGCCGCGCCCGGCGCCGGCGACCCGAACCAGCTCTACGACCAGGCGACGCAGGACCTCACCCAGGGCCGCTACGCGCTCTCGCTGCAGGGCTTCCGCGAGTTCGTGCGGCGGTTCCCGGCGGCGGAGCTGGCCGACAACGCCCAGTACGGGGTCGGGGAGTGCTTCTTCGCCCAGGCCCAGTTCGACAGCGCCGCGGTCGAGTACGGCCGGGTCGAGGCGGGCTGGCCGCAGGGGGACCGGGTGCCCGCGTCCCTCTACAAGCTGGCGCTCAGCCGCGAGCGCCTCGGCCAGGCCGACGCGGCGAAGAAGTCGTTCGAGGACCTGGTGAAGCGCTTCCCCAACTCGGGCGAGGCCCAGCTGGCGCGTGAGAGGCTCGGCGCCTCGCGCCGTCGTTAGCCTCGGGCGATCCCCGGTCCGCGGGCTCGGGCTCGGGCTCGTGCTCGGGCTCGCGGCCGCGGCGCCGGCGTCCGGCGCCGCGCCCGCGCCGGCCGAGTCGAGCGCGGTGGCGGCGGTGCGCGAGGGGACCCCGGTCGCGCGGGTCGAGATCGACACCCGCGGGATCTTCGACCCGCTGCCGGAGGGGCGGCTGCGCCCGCTCTACCGGCTCGCCGACCGGCTCCACGTCCGCACCCGGTCCGGCACGGTGCGCGAGCAGCTCCTGATCGGCGCCGGCGACGGCTGGGATCCGGCGCGCGCGCGGGAGAGCGAACGCGCGCTCCGCGCCCTCGACGTCTTCCACGACGCGCGCGTGCGGGCCCGCGCCGCGGGCGACTCGGCCGTCCTCACCGTGACCACCCGCGACGCCTGGACCACCTCGCCCGAGCTCTCGCTCGAGCGCGGCGGCGGCCGGACGTTCGGCTCGGTGCGGCTGGTCGAGCGCAACCTGATGGGCCGCGCCCAGCTCGTCGGCGCCTCGTACCGCGACGAGCCGCAGGGGATCTCCCGCTCGCTCGAGTTCGTGGACCCGGCGGTGGCCGGGTCGCGGGGACGGCTGACCGCCGCGGCGGGCACCGGCTCGGCCGGCTCGCACGCGAGCTTCGCGCTCGAGCGCCCGTTCCATGCCGAGGACGCGCGCGTCGCGTACGGGCTGCGGGCGGAGCGCGTGCGCGGCGAGGCGCGGCTCTACGCCGGCGGCGTGCAGGCGGCCACCTTCTACCGCGGCGACGACCGGGTCGAGGTGTTCGCCGGGCGCGGCGGTCGGCGCGACGGTCTGGTGCGGCGCGTCCGCCTGTCGCTGCTGGTGTGGGAGCGTCGCCTCGGCGGCAGCGTGCTCGCACCCGGCGCGCCGGCCGACTACGCCGGCGGGGAGGAGGCGCTGCACCTGCGCCGCCTCACGCTCGAGGGGCGGCTGTGGCGGCCGCGCTACGTCGAGCGTTCGCAGGTGGAGCAGCTGGACGGGGTCGAGGACTTCGACCTCGGCCCCTCGGTCACGCTGGCGGTCGGGATGTCGCCCGGGTTCCTGGGCGGCGGCGGGGACGAGGGCCATGGCGCGGCGCGGCTGGCGGCCGGGGTGGACGCGGGGGCGCTCGGCTTCGGCTGGATGCGGGCCGCCGGGTCGGCGCGGCTGGCGAACGAGCTGCGGGAGGGGACGCTGCGGGCGGACGCGCGCTGGGTCCACCAGAGCCTGGGCCGCCACACGCTGGTGCTGGCGGCGCTGGCGGCCGCGAGCCACCGCGGCGGGCGCGTCCATCCGATCGTGATCGGCGGCCTCAACGGGCTGCGGGCGCACGACGTCCATGCGCTGTCGGGCGACCGCGCCTGGCGCCTCAACGCCGAGAGCCGCTGGCGGCTCCGGCGCGAGCTGCTGCGGCTCGTGTCGCTCGGGGCGGCCGGGTTCTGGGACGCGGCCCGCGTGCGCGGCCCCGGCTCGGGGGACCTGCCCTGGCAGCACGACGTCGGCGTCGGCCTGCGGGTCGGGATGCCCCGCTCGGCGCTCGGCCGGGTGGCCCGCTTCGACGTCGCCTGGCGGGTGTCGCCGCACGGCGTGCGCCCGGGGCAGGCGGTGTTCTCCTTCAGCTCGAGCCAGGCCTTCTAGGGGCCGGCACGGCCTTGACGCCCCGGCGCCGCCGCCCGTAGCGTCGCGCGCGGAGGGACGCGCATGGAGATCGCCGCGGTGCCGCTCGAGATCCCGGCCGACAGCAACCTGGTCGTCGGGCAGGCCCACTTCATCAAGACGGTCGAGGACCTGGCCGAGATCGTCGTCACCGGCGTCCCCGACGCCCGGTTCGGGCTCGCCTTCTGCGAGGCTTCGGGGCCGCGGCTCATCCGCACCGAGGGGAACGACGAGGCGCTGATCGAGGCGGCCGCCGTCAACGCCGGGCGGGTGGGCGCCGGGCACGCGTTCTTCCTGCTGCTGCGCGGCGCCTACCCGATCCACCTGCTCCACGCGATCAAGCTGTGCCCCGAGGTGTGCGGCGTCTTCTGCGCCACCGCGAACCCGGTGCAGGCGCTGGTCGCCCGCACGGAGCAGGGCGGCGGCATCGTCGGCGTGGTGGACGGCGCCCCGCCGCTCGGGCGCGAGGACGCGCGCGCGAAGACGGAGCGCCACGAGTTCCTCCGCCGCATCGGCTACAAGCGCTGAGGCCGCGGGGGCGCGGGCCGCGGCTCGCGTTCGCGCGGGCGCTGGCTTAGACTGCGCGCCGGCCATGGACTCCCGACCGACCCTCGACGCCCGCACCGCCCGCCGGCGGCCCCGGTGACGCTCCGCTTCGGCACCTCCGGCGTGCCCCGCACCAGCCCGCGTCCGGGCACGGACCACGGCATCCGGCGCGCCCGCGAGCTGGGGCTCGACTGCCTCGAGATGGCGTGGGTGAACGGGGTCCGCATGGGGGAGCAGGCGGCCGAGCGGATCGCGGCCGCCGCCCGCGAGACCGGGCTCGAGCTGACCGCCCACGGCCCGTACTACATCAACCTGTGCGGCGAGGCCGACGTGGTGGGCCGCAGCCTCGACCGGCTGCTCCACACCGCGCGCATGGCGGAACGCTGCGGGGCGCGCAGCTTCTGCTTCCACGCCGGCTTCTACCAGCGCCGCCCGCCCGCCGAGGCCGACCGCATGGTGCGCGCGGGGCTCGCCGCCGTCACCGCCCAGCTGCGGCGCGAGGGGGTGCAGGTGGACGTGCGCCCCGAGCTGACCGGCAAGCCGACCCAGGTCGGCTCGCTGGACGAGATCCTCGGCTGGAGCGAGTCGATCGAGGGGGTGCGGCCGTGCGTGGACTTCTCGCACCAGTACGCCCGCCACGGCGGGGCGTTCAACAGCTACCGGGAGTTCGGCGAGACGATCGAGCGCGTCGGGGCGCGGCTCGGCCGCGGGGCGCTCGAGCGTCTGCACGTGCACATCGCGGGCATCGAGTACGGCCCGCGCGGCGAGCGGCGGCACCTGCCGCTGCGGGAGTCCGGGTTCCGCTACCGCGAGTTGCTGCGCGCGCTCAAGGACTGCCGGGTCTCGGGCTGGGTGGTGTGCGAGAGCCCGGCGATGGAGGACGACGCGCTCCACCTCCAGCGCTGCTACCGGAGGATGCGATGAGCGGGAAGGCGGGACGCCCGTGCCGCTGACCCACCGGACGCTCCATCTGGGGCCGCTCGACAACAACACCTACCTGATCGTGGACGTCGCCACCCGGGCCACCGCGGTGGTGGACGTCGGCTTCGAGCCGGCCGCGGTGATCGAGGCGGTGCGCGGCGCCGGCCTCGACGTGCGTTACCTGCTCAACACCCACGCCCACTACGACCACGCCGCCGGCATGCGCGAGGTGCAGGAGGCGCTGGGCGGCGAGTACCGGCTCCACCCCGCGGATCGCCCGCTGCTCGACCGGCTCGCCGAGCAGGGCGCCGCGTTCGGCTTCCCGGCGGCGCGGCCACCCGACGTGGTCGTGGACCTGCGCGACGGCGAGCGGCTGGCGCTCGGCGAGGAGAGCCTCGAGGTCCTCCACACCCCCGGCCACTCCCCGGGCGGCGTGTGCTTCCGCTGGGGAGACTGGCTGTGGGTGGGCGACACGCTGTTCGCGGGGTCGATCGGCCGCACCGACCTGCCCGGGGGCTCGTTCGAGCAGCTCGAGCGGGCGATCCGCACCCGGCTCTTCCCGCTCGGCGACGACCTGCACGCGTTCCCCGGTCACGGTCCGGCGACCACCCTCGGGCACGAGCGGCGGGAGAACCCCTTCGTCGGCGACGGGGCGCACCGGGCGTGAGCCGCCCGACCGGGGAGTGGGCGGCGCGCCTGCGCCTCGATCCCACCGCGTTCGTCGCCCCCGGGGCGGTGGTCGTGGGCGACGTCACGCTGGGCCCGCGGGCGAGCGTGTGGTTCAACGCCGTCGTGCGCGCGGACTCGGCGCCGGTCGAGATCGGCGCGGACTCGAACCTGCAGGACCTGTGCGTCGTGCACGAGGACGAGGGCCTGCCCGCCCGGGTCGGCGCCCGGGTGACGATCGGCCATCGCGCGGTGATCCACGGCTGCGTCATCGAGGACGAGTGCCTGATCGGGATGGGCGCGATCCTGCTCTCGGGGGCGCGCATCGGCAGCGGCTCGCTGATCGGCGCCGGCGCGCTGGTGCGCGAGGGCCAGGTGGTCCCGCCCGGGAGCCTGGTGCTGGGGATGCCCGGCAAGGTGGTGGGGGAGGTGACGCCGGCCCAGCGCGAGGGGATGCGCGGGAGCGCGGCCCACTACGCCGCCCTCGCCCGCAGCTACCTCGAACGCGGCTTCGCCCACCCGCACCCGCCGGTCGGGCGCGACACCGGGGTCAGCGACCGCGACCGCGCGAGCCTCGGCCACGTCGAGTGGCACCGGCTGCTGGACGTGCTGGCCGCCGGACCCGCCTGGGCCGGGGTGCGGCTCGACCGCCACGCGGCCGCGCGCTGGGCGGTCGCGCCGGGTCCCGGGCGCTGGTCGGCGCTCGAGACCCTGTGCCACCTGCGGGATACCGACCAGGACGTGCTCGCGCCCCGGCTCGAGCGCATGCTGGCCGAGGATCGGCCGCAGATCGCGGACGTGGACCTGCGCGGCTGGGACGCCGCACGCGACTACCGTTCGGAGTCCCCGCGCGCGGTCCACCGGGCATGGAGCGCGGCCCGCCGCGCCCTGGTCGCGCGGCTGGTCCCGCTCGGGCCGGCGGAGTGGGCACGGGTGGGCTGGCACTCGCGGCGTGGCGCCTGCGCGCTCGGTGACATGGTGCGCGAGTGGGCGGAGCACGACCTCTCCCACCGCCGGCAGATCGCGGCCGCGCTCGGCGAGTTCGCGTGAGCCCGCGCCGTTCCGCCACCCCCGCGCGCCGGGTCGGCCCGCGTCGCCGCCCGGCGCACGCCGCCCCGCGCCGCGTCGGCTGCGCGGTGGTCACCGTCAGCGACACGCGCGGCCCGGCCGACGACCGGAGCGGCGCGACGCTCCAGCGGCGGATCGAGGCCGGCGGCCACGCGGTGGTCGCCCGCGCGTGGGCGCGCGACGACGTGGCGGCGATCCGCCGCGCGGTGCGCGCGGCGCTCGCCCGGCCCGACGTGGACGCGGTGCTGCTCACCGGCGGCACCGGGCCGGCGCCGCGCGACGTCACCCCGGAGGCGCTGGCGCCGCTGGTCGAGCGCTGGCTGCCCGGGTTCGGCGAGCGGTTCCGGGCGCTGTCCGAGCGCGAGGTGGGCTCCGCGGCCTGGCTCTCGCGCGCGGCCGCCGGCCTCGCGCGCGGGCGGCTGGTGGTGATGCTGCCGGGG
>CAZKQE010000172.1:0-6434 GCA_964554725.1 uncultured bacterium | reverse complement strand
CGCGCCTCACGCTCGGCGAGCGCTGGACGTTCGCGCAGGCGGTCGGGCTCGCGGTCGCGCTGGTCGCCGGCGCCTGCATCTCGGCGGGGTGAGGGGCGGGTGGGCGGCGGGGCGCGACGGGTGGCGGTGGTCGGCGCCGGCGCCGCCGGGCTCACCGCCGCGCTGCGCGCCGCCGAGGCCGGCGCGCGCGTCACGCTGCTCAACGCGCACCCCCGGGTGGGGCTCAAGATCCTCATGTCGGGGGGCACGCGCTGCAACGTCACCCATCGCGAGGTGAGCGAGCGCGACTTCCACGGCGGCTCGCGCCCGTTCGTCGCCCGCGTGCTGCGCGCGTTCACGGTCGACCAGACGCTCGCCTGGTTCGCGGCGCTCGGCGTGGAGCTGAAGCTCGAGGCGACGGGCAAGTACTTCCCCGTGACCGACGACGCGCAGACCGTGCTCGACGCGCTGCTCGGCGCCGTCGCACGCGCCGGCATCACCCTGCGCCACGGGGCACGGGTGGTGCGGCTCGAACGCTCCGAGAGGGCGCGCGAGGCGCTGAACGGCGAGGCGCAGGCGCGCGCCACGGCGGAGGGGATGCCCGAGGCGCCCGCGGTGCCCGGCGCGGATCCCTCGAACGCGCCGGCCGGCTACCGGCTCGGGATCCAGCGGGTCGCGGCCGCGGCGGCGTTCGGCGCCGGCGCCGTGGAGCGGCGTGGGGAGCGCCGCTGGCCGCTGCCCGCGGTCGAGCCCGATGCGTGGCTCGAGGCCGAGGCCGTGGTGCTGGCCGCCGGCGGGCTCTCGTTCCCGCGCACCGGCAGCGACGGCACCGGCTACGCGCTCGCGACCGCGCTCGGCCACACGCTCGAGCCGCCGGTGCCGGCGCTCACGCCGCTGGTGGCCGCCGATCCCTGGTGCGCCGCCGCGCAGGGCGTCACGCTCGAGGCGGCGCTCACGCTGCGCGCCGGCGGGGGGAAGCCGGTGACGACGCGCGGGTCGTTCCTGTTCACCCATGTCGGCTACTCGGGCCCGGCCGCGCTCGACCTCTCGCGGCACTGGCTCCGGGCGGAGGGCGCGGGGGAGCGGCGGGTCGAGGCGAACTTCGCGCCCGGGGAGACGCGTCGGTCGCTCGAGGCGGCCTGGATCGCCGCGGGGCGCGAGGCGTCGCGGAAGACCGTGCGCCGGTTCCTCGCCGAGCGCGTGCCCGAGCGCATCGCCGAGGCGATCTGCCGCGACGCGCGCGTCGAACCGGCCGAGCGCGTGAGCCAGGTGGACCGCGGGCGGCGGAACGCGCTCATCGAGCGTCTGGTGGCGCGCCCGCTCCCCGTGACCGGCACCCTCGGCTACGAGAAGGCCGAGGTCACCGCCGGCGGCGTGCGGCTCGCGGAGGTGGACCCCTCGACGCTCGAGTCCCGCGTGGCGCCCGGGCTCTTCCTGTGCGGCGAGATCCTCGACGTGGAGGGCCGCCTCGGGGGGTTCAACTTCCAGTGGGCGTGGTCGAGCGGGACGGTGGCGGGGAGGAGCGCGGGGCGTTGAGGCCCGGCGGGTTCTCCGCCTCCGCGCCCTCGACCGCCGGACGGCGTGCGATGCTGCGGGTCGCGACCTGCCGGCCGGGGTCCGTGCCGTTCCAGACGCCGCAGACGATGCGCGGGGGGTCGCGATCGTCGATCGCGAGGCGGGGATCGGACCCCACGCCGCTCACGGACATCGGGGTCCAGTCCCCGTTCCGCTTGACGGCGGGTCGGACGCCGCCGCGCGTCGCCGCCGGCCGTCGTTCGTCGCGCCCTGACGCGTCCCGTCCCATCGTGCTGGGAAGCGGGCCCGGGAGGCCTGAGACTGGCCGCACCTCGCCGCGTCGCAGGAGCGAGTGTTCTGGGGTGCATCGCGACCCGGCTCATCCGGGGCTCCCGCCGCCCCCCGATCCGGAGGCGTCCTCGATGGACACGGTCTCGACGGTTCGACTGCATGTGCTCCGTGCCACCTATCTGCTGATCGTCGTCGGGCTCGGTCTCACGATCTGGCCCGGGATCGTCCGCCACCCGCTCGACCTCGGCCTCATGAACACCGTGGTGCGCGCGATGCTCGGGGCGGTGGCGCTCCTCGCGCTCGTCGGGCTGCGCCACCCGCTCCGCATGGTGCCGCTCCTCCTCTTCGAGCTGCTCTGGAAGACGGTCTGGCTGGTCGCCTTCGCCCTGCCCCTCGCGATGGCGGGTCGGATCGACGCGCGCACGGCGGAGACGGTCAGGGACTGCCTGGTCGGCATCGTCGTCTTCCCGCTCGCGATCCCCTGGCCCTGGGTCTGGCGGCGCTACGTGACAGGGCCGGGCACGCCCTGGACGCGGCCCCGGGACGAGGCCCGACCCTAGACCGTCTGCAGGTACCGCTGCACCGAGTAGATGGCCGCCGAGCCCTCGCCCACCGCGGCGGCGATGCGGCGGTTGGCCCCGGACCGCACGTCGCCGGCGGCGAACACGCCCGGGACGCTGGTCTCGAACAGGAACGGGTCGCGCTCGAGCGGCCAGCTCCGGTCGGCCCGCGGCAGGTCGGGTCCGGTGAGGATGAAGCCGCGCTCGTCCAGCGCCACGAACCCGCGGATGGTCGCGGTGCGCGGGGCGGCGCCGATGAACACGAACAGCGCCGCGGCGTCCAGCGTCCGCGCCGCGCCGTCGCGCACGTCGCGCAGCGTCACCTGCTCCAGGCGGCCGTCGCCGCGCACCTCCGCCACCTCGACCCCCGGCAGCACCCGGAGGTTCGCCGTCGCCTCGATCCGGTCCACCAGGTAGCGCGACATCGCCGGGCTCAGCGCCGGCGCGCGCACCAGCAGGGTCACGGTGCGCGCGTAGCGCGAGAAGAACAGCGCCCCCTGCCCCGCGGAGTTGGCCCCGCCCACGATCGCCACGTCCTGGCCGCGGTAGAGCGCGGCCTCGGACATCGCCGCGCCGTAGTAGACGCCGGACCCGACCCGCTCGGCGACCCCCGGCGCCTCCAGCTCGCGCACGGACATCCCGGTCGCCAGCACCAGCGCGTGGCAGGAGATCTCGTCGCCGTTCGCGAGCGTGACGATGCGGTAGGGGTCCTCGCGGCGCAGGCCGGCGACCGCCTGGCCCACCAGCAGCTCGGCGCCGAAGCGGCGCGCCTGGGCGGTCGCCCGCTGCGCCAGGTCGGCGCCGGTCACCCCGCCCGGGAAGCCGAGGTAGTTCTCGATGAACGAGCTGCTGCCCGCCTGTCCGCCGGGCGCGTGCTCCTCGATCAGCACCGCGCGCAGCCCCTCGGAGGCGGCGTAGACGGCGTTCGCGAGGCCGGCCGGGCCGCCGCCGACGATCGCCACGTCGTAGAACGGACGCTCGGCCAGGCGGTAGAGGCCGATCTTCTCCGCCAGCTCCGCGCTCCCCGGCGCCACCAGCCGGCTGCCGTCCGGGAACAGGACCACCGGCAGGCGCGGGACCCCACCCACCGCGTCGGCGACCGCGGCGCGCGCGCCGGCGTCCTGCTCGATGTCCACCCACTGGTAGGGGACCTGGTTGCGGGCGAGGAACTCGCGCGCGGCGTAGCTCTGCGGCGACCAGCGCGAGCCGATCACCCGCACGCCCTCGAAGGGCGGCCGCGCGCGCCGCGCCCAGTCCGAGAGCAGATCGTCGAGCACCGGGTAGAGCCGCTCCTCGGGCGGGTCCCAGGGCTTCATCAGGTAGTGATGGAGCCCGACGTCGTTGATCGCGGCGATCGCGACCGAGGTGTCCGCGTAGGCGGTGAGCAGCACCCGGACGGTGTCGGGGAACAGCGGGCGGGCCTCGCGCAGGAACTCGATCCCGGTCATCCCCGGCATGCGCTGGTCCGCGAGGAACAGCGCCACCGGGTCCCCGCGCTCGCGCAGCCGCCGCACCGCCGCCAGCGCCTCGGCGCCGGAGGCGGCGGTCAGCACCCGGTAGCGCCCGCCGTAGTGGGCGCGCAGGTCGCGCTCCACCGCGCCCAGCACCTCGCGGTCGTCGTCGACCGCCAGCAGGGCCGGTCTAGCCACCGGCGGGCGCCCCGCCCCCGCCGGCGCGGTGCCGCGCCAGGATCGCGTCGATCTGGTCCATCGAGAACCGGTTGAGCCCGATGATCCGCGCCTCGGCGCGGAACGCCGGCGGCAGGATCCCGCGCGCCTCGGTGCGGCCCTCCACGTCCACGACCATCCAGCAGGAGTGCACCCCGTCGGCGCAGCCCCACTCGGCGTTGGTGAGGAAGTGGGAGCCGGTGGCCAGGAACACCTGCACCACGCGCGCGCACCCCAGCTCGTCGGCCGGGTGCGGGACCTCGATCAGGAACTTCGCCATCGGGACCTCCTTCCGTTCAGTGGGCCGCCCGCGCGCCGGGCAGGACGACCCGGAACTCGGTGCGGCCCGGTCGCGAATCGATCTCGATGCGGCCCTCGTGCTGCCGGACCAGGCGCCGGGCGATGTCGAGACCGAGCCCGGTCCCCTCGCCCTGCGGCTTGGTGGTGAAGAACGGCTCGAACACGCGCTCGCGAAGCTCGTCCGGCAGGCCGGGGCCGTCGTCCACCACGCGCACGACCACCGTGTCGCCCTCGCGCGCGGCCGCGACCTCGACCGTTCCCGATGCCGGCGCGGCGTCGATCGCGTTCTCCACCAGGTTCGCCCACACCTGGTTCAGCTCGCCGCCCAGGCCGTCCACCGGTGGCAGGTCCGGCGCGACCCGCAGCTGGAGCGCGACCGACTTCGCGCGTGCCTTGCCGCCCAGCACGGCGACCGTGTCCGCGAGTCCCTGGCCGATCGCGACCGGTTTCGGGATCCGGCTCTGGTCCATGTAGGTGAACCCGCGCACCGCCGCGACCAGCGAGTGGATGCGCCCGGCCGCGATCTGCATCTCGTTCGTCACCGTGCGCGCCCGGTGGCAGGCGCCGAGCGAGCGCAGCGCGAACCCGAGCGCGTCGTCGTCGAGCACGGCGGCGAGCCGTTCGAGGCTCTCCACGGTGAGCGGGGTCTCGGCGAGCAGCCCGGCGATGTCCGCCGGCATGCGGCGTCGCGCCAGCCAGGCGGCCACCGCCTCCTCGCGGTCGGCGCGCTCGAGCGGGTCGAGCGACGCGCGCACGCCCGGCTCCTCGCAGCGCGCGCGCGCCTCGCGGAAGGCGGCGAGCTGCTCCCCGGCGAGGCCCACCGCGCCGAGCGCGAGGGCGGCGGCCTCCACCTCGAACAGGCGGGCGGAGAGTTCCCGGGCCGAGCGCGCGAGCGCCGAAGCGGGGTTGTTCAGCTCGTGCGCGAGCCCGGCCGAGAGGCGGCCCAGCGAGACCAGCTTCTCGTCGTGCAGGTCGCTCGAGGTGAAGCGCCGCGCCCGGTCCAGCATCACGTGGACGAGCAGGGCGGTGAGCTCGTGACAGCGGGTGATCATCTCGGGGAAGTGGTCGCGATGGACGCGGAGCACCTCGCTCGGTTCCTCCGCCACTGTGGTGCCAGGCGGGTTCGCGAGGCGCGAGTAGGGGAGGACGCCGGTGACGTCGCCGGCGACCCACTCCATCACGCGCCGGGGCCCCGCCCCGCGATCCACGCGGATCACGAGGTGGCCGGACAGGACCACGGTGAGCGTCTCGAGCGGCTCGGTGACCGTTCCGACCACGTCGCCGGCCGCATACCGATGCAGGGACCCGCGCGACGCCAGCCACGCGAGCTGCTCGCGGGGCGCGGACGCGAGCGTGCGGTGGGCGGCGAGGCGCGCGACGAGTTCGGGGTCGGTCACGGTCGTCCTCCGGCGTGCGGCTCCGGTGCGGGCACGGGTTCCCCGCATAGTCCAACGCGCGCCGGGACGAGGCAAGTCCGGACCCGCGCCCGAAAAAGCCGAGGGCGGCATCCTTGCGGATGCCGCCCCGTCGGCACGAGGTGGTACCTCGGGCGCGTTAGGCCTTGCGGACGTTCGCCGCCTGCAGCCCCTTCGGGCCGCGCGTCACGTCGAACTCCAGCGACTCACCCTCGGCGAGCGTCTTGAAGCCGTCGCCCGCGATGGCCGAGAAGTGCACGAACACGTCCTCGCCGCCATCCGACTGGGTGATGAAACCAAAGCCCTTCGCCTCGTTGAACCACTTCACGGTGCCACTCGCCACTGTGAACTCCTGTTGTCTCCGGGCCCGAAGGCCCGCACTCGCTGCTTCCTACGCTGCAGCCGCGTCCGGTCGCTGTGACCGTCGTTCCGATCGCGTGGGTCGGTCGGTCAACGAAAAATCCGCCCGAGAGGTCTCTGGCGGATCTGAACGTCGACGACTCATCCACACGCTACCGAAGACGGGAGCCACTCTCGCTCATGCGGCCGGGAAAAGCCAGCGGAATCTCGCCGGCCCGCCCACGCGCCGCCGGAGGGTCACGCAACGCCTGCGGGGAGTGGGGTTTGCGGGGTCGCGCGGCGCGGCTTGCCGCGCCGGCGCGCATCGCCGATGCTCGCGCGTCCATGACCGCCACCGCCCGACGCCA
>CAZKQE010000171.1:3461-6461 GCA_964554725.1 uncultured bacterium | reverse complement strand
GGTCGGCCTCCTCGTCGACGATGATCGCGTCCTTGCCGCCCATCTCGGCGACCACCCGCTTGAGCCAGATCTGGCCGGGTTGCACCTCGGCGGCCAGCCGGTTGATCCCGATGCCGACCTCCTTCGAGCCCGTGAACGAGACGAACCGGGTCTTCGGGTGCCGCACCATGGTGTCGCCCACCGTGCCGCCGCCGCCGGTGACGAAGTTGAACACCCCGGCCGGCAGGCCGACCTCCTCCATGAGGAGGAAGAACTGCCAGGCGATCGCCGGGGAGTCGCTCGACGGCTTCACGACCACCGTGTTCCCGGCGACGATCGCGGCCGTGCACATGCCGACGCAGATCGCGAGCGGGAAGTTCCACGGCGGGATGATCGCGCCGACGCCGAGCGGCAGGTAGACCAGCTTCCCGTGCTCGCCGGGGAGCTGGGTCAGCGCCGGCGGCCGGTCGTAGCGCAGCATCTCGCGCGCGTAGAACTCCATGAAGTCGATCGCCTCGGCGGTGTCGGCGTCGGCCTCGGCCCAGCTCTTCCCCACCTCGTACACCATCCAGGCCGAGAACTCGTGCTTGCGGTCGCGCATGCGGCGCGCGGCCTCGACCAGGTAGGCGGCGCGCTCGCCCGCCGGCACCCGTCTCCAGCCCGCGAACGCCCGGTGGGCGACCTCGATCGCCTCGGCGGCCTGCGCCGCGGTGCCGGACTGGAAGCGGCCGATCACCTCGGAGGGCCGCGCCGGGTTGCGCGACTCGAACGTGCCCTCGCCCTTCGCCCGCCGGCCGCCGATGACGAGCGGATGCTCCTCGCCGAGCCGGCCCTTCACCGTCGCCAGCGCCTGCTCGAAGGCGGCCTTGTGCTCGGGCTTCGCGAAGTCGGTGAGCGGGGTGGGCGCGTAGGGGGCGAGCGACTTCAGATCGACCGGCGCGGGGGCCGTCGTGGCGGGGTTCATGGACTCCTCCGGATGGGCGCCCGCGTTCGGGGCGCACGGTCGGTCGGGATGGGCGTGCCGGGACGAACGGTCAGTCTAGCCGAACCCAGCGGGCGCCGGAAGCGCCGGCCGGCCGCGCGCGGCGCGGCGGCGCTCAGCGGATCACCGCGAAGCGGCGCTCGATGCGCTCGCCGTCCACGGTGAGGGCCGCCACGTACACGCCGGCGCCGACCCGGCGGCCGCCCGCGTCGCGGCCGTCCCACTCGGCGGCGTGCGGCCCGGCGCTCGCCGCCTCGGGCGCCAGCACCTCGCGAACCCGCCGGCCGCCCGCGTCGTAGACCACGAGGCCGACGCGCGCCGCGGCCGCCAGCGTGAACGCGAACGTGACCGCGCCGCTCGCGGGCGAGGGCCACGGCGTCCGGAACTCCGTCCGGCCGGCCGGGTCGCCCGGCACCGCGAGCACGCCGGTGTAGCGGATGCGGCGGAGCTGCCCGAGCCCGCCGCCCCCGCCGCTCAGCATGCGGCAGTACCAGAGCGAGCCGTCGGGTGCGGTCAGCCAGTCCGCGATCCAGGTGCCGCCGGTCGCCCAGTCGCTGGCGTTCGGCTGTCCGGCCGCGGGCGCCGGCGCCCAGGTGCCGCCCGACTCCTTGAGACGCCGCACCCACGAGGAGTAGAAGTCGCTGAAGAAGACGTCGCCGTCGTACTCGGGCGGGAACCGGTGGGCGCCGCCCGGCGGGCGCCGGTAGACGACCCCGCCGATCACCGAGCGCCCCTGCGTCCGCCCGTAGGCGTGGACCGGGTCGGTGAAGTCGGTGCTGTCCACCCCCGCGCAGGTCGCCGGGCCGGGCACCAGACCCTCGTAGATCGGCCACTGGAGGTTGCTCCCGAACGCCGGGACCACGTTCAGCTCCTCCTGCGTGGTCTGCCCGACGTCGCCGATCACGAGCCGGCCGGTGGCGGGGTCCACGCCGAACCGGAACGGGTTGCGGAGCCCCCAGTGGCCGACCAGCCGGGCGTTCGCGCTGGCGTGCCCGACGTAGGGGTTGTCCGCCGGCGTGAGGAGCGCCTTGGCGGGCGGGCCGCCCGCGCCCGCCGGCAGCGCCGACACGTCGAGGCGCAGGATCTTCCCCGCCAGCACCGTGAGGTCCTGCGCCTGGCAGGCCGAGGCGTCGTCGCCCAGCGACACGTGGAGCATCCCGTCGGGCCCGAAGCGCAGCGTGCCGCCGTTGTGGTTCGAGGCGATGTCGGGGATGTCGGTGAGCAGGTCGTAGCGGCTGGCGGGATCGATCGCGAGGCTGCCGTTGCCGGTGAACGCCAGGTCGCCCGTCACCGTGAAGCGCGAGATGCGGATGGTCGCGGAGCCCGAGTAGTCGTAGTGGACGTAGAGGTAGGGCCGCGCGGGCCAGCCCGGGTCCGCGGCGATGCCCAGAAGTCCCTGCTCGCTGCCGGTGGTGCGCACGTTCGGGACCGTGACGACCGGGTCCACGGTGGCAATCGCGTCGTTCACGATGAGCCGGATGCGGGCGCCGGTGCGCTCGGTGAACAGCAGCCGCCCGTCGGGCAGGAACGCCATCCCCACCGGCTGGCTGATGCCGCCGAGGACGAGGTCGTCCACGAAGTCGGGCGGCATCGTGAGCTGGGCGGAGGCGGGCGGCGCCGACAGCGTCAGCGCGAGCAGCGGCGCGAGCGCGAACGGCCGCCGCGCGCGCGGCGCAGGTCGGGACGGTCGGGGCATGGCGTCACCTCCGGGCGGCCGGGGCGCGGCCATGATAGCGCGTCCGGGCCGCAGGCGTGACGCGGCGGCGGGCGGCGTCAGTCGAGCAGCACCAGCCGGCGCTCGGCGACGCGGCCGGCGACGGCGAGGCGGGCGCGGTAGACGCCGGACGGCAGGCGGCGGCCGGCGTCGTCGCGTCCGTCCCACACCGCCCGGTGGGACCCCGCCTCCGCCCGCGCGTGCGTGAGCCGACGCACCCGGCGCCCGGCGAGGTCGTGGATCGCGAGCGAGACCTCGGCCGCGACCGGATGGCTCCACGCCAGCGTCACCGGGCCCGACGAGGGCGAGGGATGGGGCGGGCGGA
>CAZKQE010000171.1:0-3361 GCA_964554725.1 uncultured bacterium | reverse complement strand
TGGCTCCACGCCAGCGTCACCGGGCCCGACGAGGGCGAGGGATGGGGCGGGCGGAACTCTAGGCCGGGCTCCGGCGCTCCCGCGACCCCCACCACCCCGGTGTACCGGATGCGGCGGATCTGGCCCGGTCCGGTGCTGTTCCCGGTCAGCATCCGGCAGTACCAGAGCGAGCCGTCGGGCGCCACCAGCCAGTCGGTGATCCAGAGCGCCCCGGAGCCCCAGTCGGTGCCATTCGGCTGTCCCGGTGCGGTCTCGAACGACCACACGGCGCCGCTCCCGTTCAGGCGACGCAGCCAGGAGCCGTAGAAGTCGTTGAACAGGATGTCGCCCTCGTAGTCGGGCGGGAACGGCTCGGTCGCCCCGGCCGGCCGCCGGTAGACGACGCCGCCGATGATCGCCGCCCCCTGCGAGTGGTCGTACTCGTGGACCGGCCCGGCGAACGCCGAGCTGTCCACGCCGGCGCACGTGTAGGGGCCGGGGACGCTCCCCTCGTAGAGCGGCCACTGGAAGTTGGTCCCGGGGACGGTCGCCACGTCGAGTTCCTCGCGCAGCGAGCCGCCGACCTCGCCGATCACGATCGCCCCGTTCGCCGGGTCGATCGCGAAGCGGAACGGGTTGCGCAGGCCCCACAACCACACGAGCCGCGCGTCGGGGTCGGCGTGGGCGACGAACGGGTTGTCGGCGGGCGTGATGAGCGCGCGCGGCGCCGGTCCCCCGGGCCCCGGCGGCAGGTTCGAGACGTCGAGGCGCAGGATCTTGCCCAGCAGGTCGCCGAGCGTCTGCGCGCCGCACACGGAGTAGTCACCGAGGCTCGAGTAGAGCATCCCGTCGGGGCCGAAGCGCAGCGTGCCGCCGTTGTGGAACTGGGCCTCGTGCGGGGCGTCGGCGATCACGTCATAGCGGCTGGCGGGGTCGCTCGCGAGCGCGCCGGAGCCGGTGAAGGCGAGGTCACCGGTCACGGTGAAGCGGGCGATGCGGATCGCCGGCACCGGGCCGACGGTGTGCTGGACGTAGACGTACGGTCGCGACGGCCAGCCGGGGTCCACCGCGATGCCGAGCAACCCCTCCTCCCCGTAGTCCGCATCCACGTCGGGCACGGTGAGGACCGGATCGCCGGGCGCCAGCGCCCCGTTCGCGATGAGTCGCACGCGGCCGGTGGCGCGCTCGACGACGAACAGCCGGCCGTCGGGGAGGAACGCCATCCCGACCGGCTGCGCGAGCCCGGTGACGACGGCCACGTCCACGAAGTCGGTAGGGACCAGGTACTGGGCGCGGGCCGCGGGCGCCGCGGCGAGCGCGAGGACGAGGACGAGGGCGCGCGTGGTGTGGACGGCGGCGGAGGGGCTCACGTCGGGTCTCCTCGCGGCGGAGTCGGGGATGCCACGATGGTGCGCCCGCTGCCGGACACGGTCAAGGGCGGAAGCGACCGCGCGGGTCGCGGGCGGCGCGGACCGGCGCACATTCCCCTTGGCCGGGCGGGGGTTCGTCCCCATACTGCCGCCCCATGCGTCCAGGACTGTCGGTCCGCATGCTGATCGGGATGACCGTCGGCATCGTCCTCGGGGTGATCGCCAACCTCGCGCTGGGGGACTCGCCGCGGCTCGAGGCGTTCGTGAAGAACGTCACCGAGCCGGCCGGGCGCATCTTCCTGCGACTCCTCTTCATGCTGGTGATCCCGCTCATCCTGTCGGCGCTGGCGCTCGGCGTCGCGGGGCTCGGCGACGTGCGGCGGCTGGGGCGCATCGGGCTCAAGACGCTGGCCTACACCGTGGTAGTGTCCACCATCGCCGTGCTGCTCGGGGTGGCGATGGTGAACTTCTTCCGCCCCGGCCACGGGCTCTCCCCGGAGCTGAAGGCGCGGCTCTCGGCCCAGGCCTCGGCGGCGCCGCCGCCCGCGCCGGCGGCCGGCACGACCGGCGTGGACTTCCTGGTCGGGCTGGTGCCGAACAACATCGTCAAGGCGATGGGCGAGGGCGACATGCTCGCGGTGATGGTGTTCTCGCTGTTCCTCGGCATCGGCCTCGCGCTCACGCGCACCGAGGCGGCGCGGCGGCTCGAGGAGGGGCTCGAGGGACTCTACGACGTCGTCATGCGGCTGCTGGGGATGGTGATCCAGGTGGCGCCGATCGGGGTCGCCTGCCTGCTGTTCACGCTCACCGCCCGGCTCGGGTTCGACGTGCTGCGTCAGCTCGGCGCCTATGTGGCGGTGGTCGTGGGGGCGCTGGCGATCCACCAGTTCGTCGTCTACTCGATCACCGTCTCGTGGCTCGGTCGCATGCACCCGCTCACGTTCTTCCGCGCGATCCGCGAGGCGATGGTGACCGCGTTCTCGACCGCTTCGAGCAACGCGACGCTGCCGACCTCGCTGATGGTCGCCGAGCAGAACCTGCGGCTCCCGCGGCACGTCAGCCGCTTCGTCCTCACCCTGGGCTCGACCGCGAACCAGAACGGCACCGCGCTGTTCGAGGGCGTCACCGTGCTGTTCCTGGCGCAGTTCTTCGGCGTCGAGCTGACGCTCGGCCAGCAGATCACGGTCGGGTTCGTCTGCGTGCTGGGGGGCATCGGCACCGCCGGGGTGCCGGCCGGCTCGATCCCGGTCGTGATCATGATCCTCGGCATGGTCGGGGTGCCGGCCGAGGGGATCGGGATGATCCTCGGCGTGGACCGCTTCCTCGACATGTGCCGGACTACGCTCAACGTCACCGGCGACCTGGCGGCCGCGGTGGTCGTCTCGCAGGGCGAAGGGGAGCCGGTCCCGGCGGTCCCGGCCTAAACTCCTGCGGGCGGCGCCCGCCGCCCGCTACCCCGAGGTCGCGTAGCGCCCCATCGCCGAATCCACGATCTCGGCGATCAGGGCGTGATAGGGGCGACCCGCCTTGCGCGCGGCCATCGCCAGCTCGGCGCTCGCGAGCAGGTAGGGGTTGGGGTTCACCTCGAGCACGTGGATCGTGCCGTCGGCCGCGAGCCGGAAGTCGATGCGGCCGTAGTCCCGCAGCTGGAGCGCGGTGAACGCCTGGACCGCGGTCTCCTGGAGCCGCGTCACCGTCGCCTCGTCGAGGTCCTCGGGGAACACCGCCTTGGTGGACTTGTAGGCGACCGTGTCCTCCTCCCACTTCACCTCGCTGCCGGCGATCTTCGGCGTGCCCTTCGGCAGCTTCGAGAGGTCCATCTCGACCACCGGCAGCGCGTGGGGCTTCTCGTTCCCGAGCACGCCGACGTACAGCTCGCGGCCCTCGATGTACTCCTCGATCAGCGCCGGGCTGTCGAACTCGGCGTGGATGTAGTCGATCCGCTCCATCAGCTCCTTGATCGAGGAGCAGACGGCGCCGAACTGGATGCCGATCGAGCCGTCCTCGCGCGC
>CAZKQE010000170.1:0-6469 GCA_964554725.1 uncultured bacterium | reverse complement strand
GCGGTTGCCGCTCGCCGCGGGCCGCTGATAGACTTCGAGCGTCCCGCAGCCCCCGTCCTCCCAGGCGCGCCGCGCGCCGCAGCCACTCCCGGGCCCCCCTAGGCATGCACCGCGACCTGACGATCAGCGTGGTCATCCCCTGCTACAACGAGGAGGACGGCGTGCGCGAGGTCATCGGCCGGATGCCGCCGGCGGTGGACGAGGTGGTCGTGGTGGACAACAACTGCACGGACGGGACCGCACGGGTCGCCCGCGAGCTGGGCGCCCGCGTGGTCGCCGAGCGCACACCCGGGTACGGCGCCGCCTACAAGGCCGGACTGCGGGCGGCCAGCTCCGACCTCATCGTCACCCTCGATGGCGACGGCACCTACCCGCCGGAGGAGATCCCGCGCCTGGTCGACACGCTGGTGGACCGCGGCTGGGAGTTCCTGTCCGCCAGCCGCTTCCCGCTCAGCGACCCGGCGGCGATGCACCTCTCGAACCGGCTCGGCAACGGGGTGCTGACGATCGCCGCGGCGGTGCTGTTCCTGCGGCCGCTGCGCGACAGCCAGTCCGGCATGTGGGTGTTCCGGCGCGCCTGCCTCGGGCGGCTGCGCCTGACCTCGGACGGGATGGCGTTCAGCGAGGAGATCAAGCTCGAGGCGCTCCTGCGCGGCTGCCGGTTCGGGGAGGCGCACATCCCCTACGGCGTGCGGATCGGCGAGGTGAAGCTCCAGAAGTGGCGCGACGGCTGGGAGAACCTCTCGTTCCTCGTGCGCAAGCGCCTGAGCCGGACATGAGCGGCCGGGTCCCCCCCGCCGGCCCGGCCGGACGGCCGGGACTCGCCCCGCGACGGGCCTGGGGGGTGGGCGGACTCAGCCGGCGCACCGCCCCGCGGGAGCGCGAGGGGCCCGACTGGATCCGCCGCGGCGTCGGCCTGCTGGCGGTGGCCGCCGCCGGCGTGGTCGTCGCCCAGCAGTACCTGACCCCGAACAAGCGGATCCTCGCCGTGCTCGCCGCCGGGGTGGTCGGCGGCCTGGCCTGGCGGCTGAGCCTCATCGCGGCGATCGGACTGCTGGTCATCGCGCTGCCCTACCCGCGCGGGACCGTGTTCGGCAGCACGAACGTGGTGCTCGTGCTGGGGATGCTCCTGCTGTGGCTCCTGCGCGCCTCCATGCGCCAGGCGCCGCCGCCCCACCGCACCGCGGTGGACCGGCCCATGCTGGCGCTGCTCGGAGCCTTCGTCGTCTCCTTCTACAACATCGACAACGCGGTCGCGCTGGGGCGCGCGCTCGAGAACTTCCTGCACCTGCTCGCGGGCTTCGCGATGTTCTATCTGATCGTGAACAACCTCCGGCGGCCCGAGCATCTCGAACGCGTCCATCTCTACAGCTGCGTGTCGATCGCGATCGTGGGGCTGTTCGGCATCTACGAGATCAATCATCCGAGCGGGGTGCTCATCCCGGGCTGGATCGAGTTCCGCCACGGGGTCTCGGACGCGATCAACGTGCACAACGTCCGCATCGGCGGGCCGTTCTTCGACTTCGAGCTGCTGTCGGAGTACTGCGCGCTGAACATCCTGCTCGTCGTGCTCATGCTGGCGCGGGCCCGCTCCGTCGCCCGCCGGGTCGTCTTCAGCGGGCTGCTGCTGCTCACGATCTTCATCATGTTCGCGACCGTGACCCGCGGCGGCATCATCTCCCTGGTGTTCGGCCTGCTCTACTTCGGCTGGCTCCAGCGCCGGCGGCTGCGGATCGTGCCGGTCGTGCTGGGTCTCGTCGCGGCCGTGGTCGGACTCCAGGGCCTCAACTTCTACGTCGCGAACTACACCTACTCGGGCAACCTGTTCGCACGCATGGTGGATCCGACCTCGACCCAGTTCCAGTACGGCCTGCCCGAGGCACGCCTCACCCTGTGGACGTCGGCGATCGAGCGCATGATGCAGCACCCGATCATCGGCCACGGGCCGGTCTACACCACCGAGCGGGGGCTCGACTTCTGGTACTGGCCGCACAACGGCTACCTCTACATCGGCAACCTGGTCGGGATCGTCGGCCTCACCTGCTTCCTGTGGCTGCTGTGGCGCCTGTGGCGGATCACCCGACCGCCGACCGACGATCTGCGCGACCCCAACTACGCCCGCGCCTACCTGATCGTCGCCCACGTCCAGATGCTCGTGTTCCTCGTGGACCAGATGAAGATCGACTTCCTGCGCAGCCCGACCTATTCCTACCAGGTCTGGCTGCTGTTCGCGCTGATCGTCGCCGCCCACCAGATCGAGCGGTCCTCGCCGCCCTCCCCGGCGACCTCCGCGCGATGAGCGTCGCCTCCCCCGCGACCGCGCCGCGTGTCCCGCGCCGGGCCTGGATCGCCGTGCTCGGCCTCGCGCTGCTCGCCCGTCTGGTCGTGGTCGCGCTGGTGCCGCCGGTCATCGTGTGGCCCGACGGCCGGGAGTACGACGCGGTCGCGCGCGATCTGGTCGAGCGCGGCACGTACGGCACCCAGACCCTGCGCCCGCCCGGGTATCCCACCCTGATCGCCGGCGTCTACTCGGTGTTCGGCACCGACCTGCGCACGCTGCGGGCGGTCGAGGCGGTGCTGGGCACCGCCGCGGTCGCGGTGGTGGGGGCGGTCGGGGTGGCGGCGTTCGGCGCGCCCGCCGGGTGGCTGGCCGCCGCCCTCATGGCGCTCCACCCGATCCTCGTGTTCCTGCCCTCGACCCAGTACTCGGAGAACACGCTGGTGCTGCTGCTGGCGCTCGCCTTCGGCGCGGTGGTCGCCGCCTGGCGCCGGGGCGGGCTCGCGTGGTGGGCGCTGGCGGGCGCGCTGTTCGGGCTCGCCGCGCTCGTGCGGCCGAACACGGTCGTGCTGCTGCCCGGGCTCGCGCTCGGGCTGCTGCCGGTGCTGCGGCGCGAGCGCCGTCCGTGGGCGGTCCCCGCGCTGGTCGCCGCGCTCGCGCTGGTCGCGGTCGTGACGCCGTGGGTCGTGCGCAACCACGCGGTCCACGGCCGCTGGTTCTTCATCGCCACCGGCGGCGGGCGCCAGT
Organism: uncultured bacterium; assembly: GCA_964554725.1. Lineage (GTDB taxonomy): Bacteria > Eisenbacteria > RBG-16-71-46 > RBG-16-71-46 > RBG-16-71-46 > WS-11. The sequence goes on along the minus strand of CAZKQE010000170.1, from coordinate 3,444 downwards.
TCTGGGTCGGCAACAACTTCCGCGCCACCGGCGAGACCCGCGCCCCCACCCAGTGGAACGCGGCCGAGCGCGACTCGCTCCACCGCCTGCCCGACGAGATCGAGCGCGAGCGCTGGCACTACCGCGAGGGCATGCGCTTCGTGCGGGCGGAGCCCGGGCGCGCGGCCTGGCTCTATCTGGTGCGGCTCGGCAACCTGTTCGCGCTGTGGCCCGAGACCTTCAGCCGCACCGCCTACGTGAGCGTCTGGAGCCGCTGGGCGCAGGGACTGGCGAGCGTCGTCCTCTTCGCCGGCGTGGCGCTGGCGCTCGCCCGGCGCCGCTCGGACCCGGCGGTCGCTCCGCTGATCGGGGCGATCGTGAGCTTCGCCCTCGTGAACGCGCTCTTCTTCACCGTGCTCCGCTACCGCATGGCCTTCGAACCCTGCCTGCTGTGGCTCGCGGGCGCCGGCTGGGCGAGCCTCGCCCGCGCGGGGGCGTGGGGAGGGCGCGCCGGTGTCAGTCGCTGAAGCGGTAGCGGACCAGCGTCCAGATCGCCTCGAAGCCGTCCCGCCAGCCGATCTTCTTCCCCTGCGCGCGCGTGCGGTAGTGGTAGTGGATCGGCAGCTCGACGATGCGCTCGCCACGCCGCGCCACCCGGGCGGTGACCTCGGGGCAGAACTCGAACCGCTCGCAGCGGAGCGGCAGCGACTTGAGCAGCGAGGTGCGGAACACCTTGTAGCAGGTCGCCTCGTCCGTGAGCCGGGTGCCGTAGAGGAGGTTGGCGATCGCGTTCAGCAGCAGCACCGCCACCTTGAAGTGGGTGAGCGGGAGCGGGTTGTCGCGCCCCAGGTAGCGCGAGCCGTAGACCACGTTCGTCTCGCCGCGCACGATCGGGGCCACCAGCTTCGGGTACTCCTCGGGGTCGTACTCGAGGTCGGCGTCCTGGATGATCGTGATCTCGCCGCGCGCCTCGGCGAGCGCGGTGCGGATGGCGTATCCTTTGCCGCGGTTCCGCTCGTGGAACAGCGCGCGGATCGGCAGCCGTCCGGCGAGCGCGGCGAGCACCTCGCGGGTGCCGTCGCTCGAGCCGTCGTCCACGACGATGACCTCCTGGTCGATCGGCACCGCGAGCACGCGCCGCAGCAGGCTCTCGAGCGTGGCGTGCTCGTTGTAGACCGGGACCAGGACCGACAGCAGGGGGGTGCCCAGGGAGGGGATCCTCGCGCGCACGCCCGGCCCGGCGACCGGGCCGACGATGTGGAGGTAAGTCATTCGGACGGAACACGTTCTCCCGACGACCCGCGGGCCGGCCGGGAGCGCGGCGGACGCATGAGCATAGCAGAACCGGGGCGCCGCCGGGAGGCCCGGCGCGCACTCCGCCGCAGGCCGGGCGCCCCGGCGGGAGGCGCCTGATGTGCGGGATCGCGGCCTGGTTCGACCCCGACGGCCGCACGCCGCCGGCCGAGTGGCTGGCGGGCGCCGCCGCGGCCCTCGAGCACCGCGGGCCCGACGACGTCGGCTTCCATGCCGAGCCCGGCGTGGGGCTCGCGTTCCGCCGGCTCTCGATCGTGGACGTCGCCGGCGGCCACCAGCCGCTCGCGAACGAGGACGGCACGGTGTGGATCGTCTACAACGGCGAGATCTACAACCACGCCGCGCGCCGCGCCGACCTCGAGGCCCGGGGACACCGCTACCGCACCCGCAGCGACACCGAGACCATCGTCCACGCCTACGAGGAGTGGGGCGAGGAGTGCGTCGAGCGGCTGCGCGGCATGTTCGCGTTCGCGATCTGGGACCGCCCGCGGCGCCGGCTGTTCGTGGCGCGCGACCGGCTCGGCATCAAGCCGCTCTACCTGGCCCGCGCCGGGCGGGCGTTCGCGTGCGCCTCCGAGATCAAGGCGCTGTTCGCGTTCCCGGGCGTCCTCCGCGCCGTCCACGCCCCGGGCGTCGCGGAGCACCTCACCCTGCGCTACGTCGCCTCCCCGCGCACGCTGTTCGCGGGGATCGAGAAGCTGCGCCCCGGCCACCACCTCACGGTGGACGCCGGGCGGACGGTCGAGCGCCGCTACTGGCGGGTCGAGGCGTGGGAGCCCAAGCACACGCTGGCCGACGACGACGCGCTCGAGGAGCTGGGCGCGCGCCTCACGGAGTCCGTGCGGATGCGCCTCATGAGCGAGGTGCCGCTCGGCGCGCTGCTCTCGGGCGGGGTGGACTCGAGCCTGGTGGTCGCGGTGATGAGCCGCTGCCTCGAGCGCCCGGTGCAGACGTTCTCGGTCGGCTTCGACGCGCCTGGTCCCTACAGCGAGCTGCCGTTCGCGCGCCGCGTCGCCGAGCACTGCCGGACCGACCACCGCGAGATCGTCGTGGGCGCCGGCGACCTGCTGCGCGAGATCCCGCGCCTCGCCTGGCACCAGGACGAGCCGCTGTCCGAGCCGGCGGCGATCCCCACCTTCCTGGTCTCGCGGCTGGCGCGCGAGACGGTGACCGTGGTCCTCACCGGCGAGGGCGGCGACGAGCTGTTCGCCGGCTACCCGAAGTACGCCGCCGACCCGCTCGCGCGCCGCCTCGCCGCGCTGCCGGGACCGCTGCGGACGCTGGCGCTCGACCACGGCATCGACCGCCTGCCGTTCGGGTTCCGGCGGCTCCAGGTGGTGGCGCGCAGCGCCCGCTTCCGCGACGAGCCGGGGCGGCTGGCGGCGTGGTTCGCCGGGTTCGCCGGGGCCGAGCGCGACCGCCTGCTCTCGCCCGATCTCGCCGTCCACGCCCCCGGGGCGACCGGCGCGTTCGCCGACGCGCTCGACACGACCGCCGCGCGCAGTGCGCTCGACCGCATGCTCGACACCGACCAGCGGCTGTGGCTGCCCGACGACCTGCTGATGAAGATGGACAAGATGAGCATGGCGGCCTCGGTCGAGGCACGGGTGCCGCTGCTCGACCACCCGCTGGTCGAGTGGTCCGCGCGCCTGCCCGACCGGTTCAAGGTGCGCGGCATGGAGGGCAAGGTGCTGCTGAAGCGCCTGGCGCGCCGCTGGCTCCCGGTCGAGGTCGTGGACCGTCCCAAGGTGGGTTTCACGGTGCCGCTCTCGCCCTGGTTCCGGGGACCGCTGCGCGAGCTGCTGGCGGACACGCTGCTCGCGCCGGCCTGCCTCGCCCGCGGCTACTATCGGCCCGAGGTGCTGCGCGGGTACGTGGACGACCACCTCGCCGGCCGGCGCGACCGCGCGCGCGAGCTGTGGACGCTGCTCACCCTCGAGCTGTGGCACCGGACCTTCATCGACCCGGCGCGCCCGGTCGCGCCGCACGCCGCGGCGCCGGTGCCCCGCGCCGCCGCCCCGGCCTGAGGGGCGTCCGCCCTCAGGCGGCCCGCCGGGCCCGCACCGCGCCGACCACCCGGTCGAGCAGGGCGGCGTAGCGGTCGAGCACGAGATCCGGGGCGTGGTGCGCCGCGACGTGCGCGCAGCCGGC
>CAZKQE010000169.1:0-6471 GCA_964554725.1 uncultured bacterium | reverse complement strand
GGTCGAACCGCTGCGACATCGCGGTGACCACGCTCCACGGCGGCCGCACGCTGCTGGCGACCGCGGCGCTCGACAACCTGGTGAAGGGCGCGGCGGGGCAGGCGCTCCAGAACCTCAACGTCATGCTCGGCTGGCCCGAGGGCTGGGGGCTGCCGGTGCACGGGAGCCCCTGGTGAGCCGCGACCCGCACCGTTCCCCCTCGTCGGGGAGCGCATCCGCCGAGCCGCCGGGGCCGGTCGTGGTCAAGCTCGGCGGTCGCGCCCTCGACGGGCCGGATGCCGCGCGCGAGCTGGCGCGCGAGCTGGCGCGGACGCCGGGAGGCGACGTGCTGGTGCACGGCGGCGGGGCCGAGGTGAGCGACTGGTGCTCCCGGCTCGGCATCGCGCCGCGGTTCCTCGAGGGGCTGCGGGTCTCCGACCCCGCCACGCTCGAGGTGGCGGTCGCGGTGCTGGCGGGGCTCGCGAACAAGCGGCTGGTCGCCTCGCTGCGCGCCGAGGGCGTGGACGCGGTGGGCCTCGCGGCGCTCGACGGCGGCACGGTCGAGATCGCGCCCCATGCGGACGCGGAGCGGCTCGGCGCGGTCGGCCGGGTGGTCGCGGTGCACCCGCGGCTGCTCGAGACGCTGCTCGCCCAGGGCCGCACGCCGGTGCTCGCCAGCATCGGCGCCGCCGGCGGGCGGCTCTACAACGTGAACGCCGACGACCTGGCGGCCGGGCTCGCCGGCGCGCTGCGCGCGCGCGCGCTGCTGCTGCTCAGCGACACGCCGGGGCTGCGGCTCGACGGACGCGTCGTCCCGCGGCTCGGCGGGGACGGGATCGCGGCGGCGCTCGCCCATCCCGACGTGAAGGACGGCATGCGGCCGAAGCTGCGCGCGGCGGCCGCGGCACTGGACGGGGGCTCGCAGCGCGTCGTCATCGGCGCGTGGTCGGGTCCCGGAACGCTCACCGCACTGCTCGCCGGCGACGGGGACGGCACCACCCTGACCGCCGGCACACTGGAGGCCTCCCGTGGCTGACACGATCGGCTCCGTTCTCCCGGCGAATCCCGTCACCGACTCCCCCGCCGCCCCGCCCTCCGCCGCCGCGTTCGCGACCGCGGAGGTGGGACTGCTCGCGCCGGTCTACCCGCTGCCGCGGCTCGAGATCGCCTCCGGCCGCGGGGCGCGCGTCACCGACACGCAGGGGCGCGAGTACCTCGACTTCGTGAGCGGGATCGCCGTGAACGCGTTCGGCCACGCCCCTCCGGCGCTGGCGAGCGCGGTGGCGAAGCAGATGCGGCAGCTCGGCCACTGCTCGAACCTGTTCGCCAACGCCCCGGCCGTCGCGCTGGCGAAGTCGCTGACCGCCGCCACCGGCTATCCGCAGGTGTTCTTCTGCAACAGCGGCGCCGAGGGGATCGAGAGCGCCCTCAAGTTCGCGCGCGCCCGCGCCGTGGCGAAGGGCATGCCGGGGCGCGACATCGTCGCCTTCCGCGGCGGCTTCCACGGGCGCACCGGGTTCGCGGTCTCGACCACCTGGACCCCCTCCTACCGCGAGCCGTTCGAGCCGCTCGTCCCCGGCGTGCGGTTCGCCGACTTCAACGACGTCGCCGGTCTCGAGGCGGCGATCGACGCGCAGGTGTGCGCGGTGGTGATCGAGCCGGTGCAGGGCGAGGGCGGGGCGCTCGCCGCCCAGCACAAGTTCCTCACCGCGGTGCGCCAGCGCACGAGCGCGGTCGGCGCCGCGCTGGTGCTCGACGAGGTGCAGTGCGGCATGGGCCGCTGCGGGCGGCTGCTCGCCTCCGAGCACTACGGCGTGCAGGGGGACCTCGTGGTGCTGAGCAAGGCGCTGGGCGGCGGCTTCCCGCTCGCCGCGGTGCTGATGACCGCCGAGGTGGCGGAGCACCTGAAGCCGGGGATGCACGGCTGCACGTTCGGCGGCAGCCCGGCGGCGGCGGCGGCCGGCAACTGGGTGCTGGCGAAGATCCACCGTCCCAGCTTCCTCGCCCGCGTTCGGAAGCACGGCAAGCTGCTGGGCGCCGGGCTCGAGGCGCTGGCGAAGCGGCATCCCGCCCTCGGCGAGGTGCGCGGGCTCGGGCTGCTGCGCGGCATCGAGATCAAGGCCGAAGCCCCGTTCGACCCGCCGGCGCTGGTGAAGGCGGCGATGGCGCGCGGCCTGCTGCTCGTGCGCGGCGGCGAGCGCGTCGTGCGCCTGCTGCCGCCGCTCACCGTGACGCCGGCCGAGATCGCCGAGGCGCTCGAGCGGCTCGACGCCGCGCTCGGCGACCTCGCCGCCGGAGCGTCCTCGTGAGCGCGAAGCGGACGATCCGGCGCGCCGCCCTCGCCTACTCGGGCGGGCTCGACACCAGCATCATCGTGCCGTGGCTCAAGGAGCACTACGGCTGCGAGGTGGTGTGCTACTGCTCGGACGTCGGCCAGGGCGCCGAGCTCGACGGGCTCGAAGCCAAGGCGCGGAAGATCGGCGCCGCCGAGGTGATCGTCGAGGACCTGCGCCTGCCGTTCGTGCGCGACTTCTGCTTCCCGGCGCTGCGCGCGGGCGCGGTCTACGAGGGCACCTACCTGCTCGGCACCTCGCTGGCGCGGCCGCTGATCGCCTCGCGCCAGGTGTGGTGCGCGGGCGAGACCGGTTCGGACGCGCTCGCCCACGGTTGCACCGGCAAGGGCAACGACCAGGTGCGCTTCGAGCTCACCTACATGGCGCTCGCCCCGCACCTGCCGGTGATCGCCCCGTGGCGCGAGTGGGACATCGTCTCGCGCGAGGACGCGATCCGCTACGCGGAGAGCCACGGCGTGCCGCTCGCCCAGACCCGCAGCGACCTTTACTCGCGCGACGCCAACCTGTGGCACATCTCGCACGAGGGCGGTCCGCTCGAGGACCCGGCGAGCGCGCCGCCCGAGAGCATGTGGAAGCTCACCGCCGCGCCCGACCGGCGGCCGGCGAAGCCCGAGACGGTGACGATCGGCTTCGAGGCGGGGTCCCCGGCGCGCCTCGACGGCCGGGCGCTCGATCCGGTGGCGCTGCTCACCGCGCTCAACGCGATCGCCGGCCGCCACGGCGTCGGCCGCACCGACCTGGTCGAGAGCCGGCTGGTCGGCATGAAGTCGCGCGGAGCCTACGAGACCCCGGGCGGCACGGTGCTGTTCGAGGCGCTCGAGGACCTGTGCCGCGTGACACTGCCGCACGACCTGCTGCGCACCCGCGCCGAGCTGGCGCCGCGCATGGCCGACCTCATCTACAACGGCCTGTGGTTCTCGCCGCTGCGTCTCGCGCTCCAGGCGTTCGTGGACACCGCGCTGGCCGCCGCGACCGGCGAGGTGACCGTCGAGCTGTTCCAGGGCCGCGCGCAGGCGGTGGCGCGTTCGAGTACCCAGTCGCTCTACCGGCCCGACCTCGCCTCGTTCGACATGACCGGCTACGACGCCCGGCAGGCGGAGGGGTTCATCCGGCTGTTCGGCCTGCCGCTCGCGACCGCGGCGCGGCGCGACGCCGCCCCGGCGGTCGAGCCCCCGCTCGAGGTGAAGAGTGGCGCCTGATCGCGACCCCGCCTCCCAGGTGTGGCGCGGACGTCTCGCCGCCGGGCTCGACCCGCGCGCGCAGGCGCTCAACGACTCGCTCGCCGTGGACCGGCGGCTGTGGCCCGAGGAGCTGGCGCTCACCCGCGCCTACGGCCCGGCGCTGCACGAGGCGGGCGTGCTCACGGCGGACGAGCTGGCGAAGCTGATCGCCGCCGCCGATGCGCTCGAGACCGACCTCCACGCCGGCAAGGTGCGGCTCGAGGGCGAGGACGTCCACTCGGCGGTCGAGGCCGAGCTCACCCGCCGCTGCGGCGACCCGGCGCGCCGGCTCCACACCGGGCGGAGCCGCAACGACCAGGTGGCGACGCTGCTGCGGCTGCGGGTCATGGCGCTGTGCGAGGAGGCGGTGGAGGGGGTGCGCGAGCTGTCGCGCGCGCTGGTGATGCAGGCGCGCGCCTCGGGCGACCTCACGGTCGCCGCCTACACGCATCTCCAGCCGGCCCAGCCGGTGCGGCTCGCCCACTGGTGGCTGGCGCACGCGGCGGCGTTCGAGCGCGATGAGGAGCGGTTCCGGTCGGCGAGCCAGTGCGCCGACCAGCTCCCGCTCGGCGCCGGCGCCGTGGCCGGCACGCCGCTCGCGTACGACCGCGCCGCGCTCGCCACCCGGCTCGGATTCAGCCGGCTCGCCGACAACAGCCTCGACGCGGTCGGCGACCGCGACTTCGCGCTCGAGTACCTGAGCGCGGCGGCGGCGCTCGCCGTCCACCTCTCGCGGCTCGCCGAGGACCTGGTGCTGTGGTGCTCGCCCGGGTTCGGCTGGTACGGCGCGCCCGACGGGTTCTCGACCGGCTCGAGCCTGCTGCCGCAGAAGAAGAACCCCGACCTGTTCGAGCTGGCGCGCGGCAAGAGCGGGCGGCTGATCGCCAACGCGCAGCGCCTCGCGATCGTGCTCAAGGGCCTCCCCTCCGCGTACCAGAAGGACCTGCAGGAGGACAAGGAGGCGGTGTTCGACACCGGCGACACGCTGGCCGCGCTGCTCGCCGCGCTGCCGGCGGCGGTGACGGCGCTGCGCGCGCGCCCCGAGCGCATGGCGGCCTCGCTCACCGCCGACCTGCTGGCGGTGGAGCTGGCGGACGTGCTGGTCGCCGAGGGCGTGCCGTTCCGCGACGCGCACGCCGCGGTCGGCCGGCTGTGGGCCGCCGCCGAGGCGGCGGGCGTCGCCCCGGCGGCACTGCCCGAGGCCGACCGGCTGGCACTCTCGCCGCACTTCACCGCCGCACGGATGGCCGCACTCGACATGGAGGCCGCACTCGCGCGCCGCAACCACCTGCCCGGCGCCGGCCCCGAGTCGGTGGCGCTCCAGCTGGCGCGGCACGAGGCGCGGCTCGGCCTCGGGCCGGCGATCGAGCCGGCGCATCCGGTGGACCCCTCGGGCGGACCGGGGCAGCGGAACGCCGCCGGCGCCGCGCGCGGGGTCGCCGCCGGCGCGGACGGCCCGGCGCTCAAGGAGATGCTCGGCGACGGCACCGTCATCCGCCGCGCGCGGCTCGCGGACGTGCCGGCGATCGCCGCCATCATGGCCGAGTACGTCATGCAGGGGGTGCTGCTGCCGCGGCCGGTGAGCGAGCTCTACCAGTGCGTGCGCGAGTTCGTGGTCGCCGAGCGCCCGGGCGACGGCGGCGTCCCGGCGATCGTCGCCTGCGCGGCCCTGCGCGTCCTGTGGGGCGACGTCGGCGAGGTGCGCACGCTGGCGGTGCACCCCGACCACCACGGCCGCGGCCTCGGCGGCGTGCTGGTGCAGAGCCTGGTCGCCGACGCCCGCGCGCTCGGCCTGCCGCGCGTCATCGCGCTCACCCGCGAGGTGCCGTTCTTCGAGCGCTGCGGCTTCGTCGTGGTGCCGCGCGAGTCGCTGCCGCGCAAGGTGTGGACCGACTGCGTGCGCTGCCCCAAGCGCCACGCCTGCGACGAGGTCGCGGTCGCCCTCGACCTGGTGCCCGGCGCCAGCGCCGCCGCCGAGGCCGCCGGCCGCGAGTACACGCTCACCCTGCCGCAACTCGACCCCCGGAACGATCCCGGCCTGCCCATCGTCTCGTGAAGGAGAACCGCACCGCGATGCCCCACGCCCCGGCACACTTCGTCGACCTGCTCGGACTCGAGCGCGAGTGGCTGCTCCACGTGTTCGACGAGGCCGAGCGCCTGCGCGCCGCGCGCGGCACGAAGACCGCGCCGCGGCCGCTCGCCGGGAGGACCGCGGCGCTGGTCTTCCACAAGCCGAGCCTGCGCACGCGCGTCTCGTTCACGGTCGGCATGCACGACCTGGGCGGGGACGCCGTGGACCTGTCGGCGGTCGAGGTCTCGGAGAGCGGGCGCGAGAGCCTCGCCGACGTCGCCGGCGTGCTCTCCGGCATGTGCGGGCTGATCGTCATCCGCACCTTCGCCCACCGGATCGTCACCACGCTCGCCGAGCACGCCACGGTGCCGGTGATCAACGCGCTCACCGACCACTCGCACCCGTGCCAGATCCTCTCCGACCTCTACACGCTGCGGCGCGCCGGCCGGGACCTCGACGGGATGACGGTCGCCTGGGTGGGCGACGGGAACAACGTGCTCCACTCGTGGCTCCAGGCGGCGACGATCTTCGGGTTCAAGCTCAACGTCGCGGTGCCGGACGGGTTCGAGCCGGACGGCGGGCTGTTCATCGAGGCCGAGCGGCGGTCGCGCGGCGGCGTGCGCCGCACCCGCGACCCGCGCGAGGCGGTCGCCGGCGCCGACGTGGTCTACACCGACACCTGGACCAGCATGGGCCAGGAGAAGGACGCCGAGTGGCGGCGCGTCATGTTCGCCGGGTTCCAGGTGAACGAGGAGCTGATGACGCTGGCGAAGCCCGACGCGCTGTTCCTGCACTGCCTGCCGGCGCATCGCGGCGAGGAGGTCACCGACGCGGTGATGGACGGCCC
>CAZKQE010000168.1:0-6485 GCA_964554725.1 uncultured bacterium | reverse complement strand
CCTGGTGTTCCCCCAGTTCGACGCCCAGGCGGACGGCGCGCTCGCGCCGCTGCCGCGCCCGGGCATCGACACCGGCATGGGCATCGAGCGCCTGGCGCTGGTCGTGCAGGGGCGGACGACGATCTTCGAGACCGACCTGTTCGAGCCGCTGGTCGAGGCGGTGCTCGCTCTCGGCGCGGCGCCGGGCGCGCGCGGCCCCGAGGGGCTGCGCGACGCACGCATCATCGCCGACCACCTGCGGGCGCTCACCTTCGCGATCGGCGAGGGGGCGCTGCCGGGCAACGAGGGCGCCGGCTACGTGCTGCGCCGCCTGCTCCGGCGCGCCGTGACGCGGGGCCGGTCGCGGCGCACGCTGGCGATCGACCGGCCGTTCCTCGCCACCCTCGCCGGGGCGGTCGTCGAGCGCTTCGGCGGGCACTACGGCGAGCTCGCGAGCCACCGCGAGGAGATCGTCAAGGTGCTCGCCCGCGAGGAGGAGGGCTTCGTCCAGACCTTCGAGGACGGGCTGGCGCGGCTCGAGTCGCTGCTGTCCGCGGGGGCAAAGGGGATCGGCGGCGACGACGCGTTCCTGCTGCACGACACCTACGGGTTCCCGATCGAGCTCACCGAGGAGATCGCCGCCGCCCGCGGTGTCGCCGTGGACCGCGAGGGCTTCGAGCGGGCGATGGAGGCGCAGCGCGGCCGCGCCCGCGCGGCGAGCAAGTTCGATCGCGGCGCCGGGGAGGCGGGACGCGCCCCGTGGACCGCGCTCGCGGAGGGTCCCGACTCGGAGTTCATCGGCGACCAGACGCTGGCGACCGGCGGCGTGAGCGTGCGCCGCTGGCGTCCGCACGGGGCCGACGAGCTCGAGGTGGTGCTCGACCGCACGCCCGCCTACGCGGAGTCCGGCGGGCAGGTCGCCGATCGCGGGTGGCTGGAGGCGATCGGCCTGCGCGCGGAGCTGACGCACGTCTACCGCGAGGACGACCAGATCGTCCACCGGCTGCGGCTCGCCCACGGCGACCGGGAGACGCTGCTCTCGGCCGGCGGCCGGGCCGGGTTGCGGGTCGCGGTCGACCCGCGCCACCGCTTCCCGACCATGCGCCACCACACCGCGACCCACCTGCTCCACGCGGCGCTGCGCCAGACGCTCGGGAGCCACGTGCGGCAGGCGGGCTCGCTGGTGGCGCCGGACCGGCTGCGGTTCGACTACACGCACTTCGAGGCGCCGGCGGCCGAGCAGCTCGCGGCGATCGAGCAGCTGGTCATGGAGTGGGTGCTCCGCAACCGCGAGGTCTCGTGGCGGGTGATGCCGATCGACGAGGCGAAGGCGCTGGGCGCGATGGCGTTGTTCGGCGAGAAGTACGGCGCCCGGGTGCGCGTGGTCACCGCCGAGGGGGTCGAGGACGCGGGCATCCCGACCAGCCGCGAGCTGTGCGGCGGCACGCACGTGCGCCGCACCGGCGACATCGGTGCGTTCGTGCTGGTCGCCGACACCGCGGTCGCGAGCGGGGTGCGGCGCGTCGAGGCGCTGTGCGGCCACGAGGCGCTGCGCTGGCTCAAGGGCGAGAGCGCGACGCTCCACCGCGCGGCGGGGCTGTTCCAGGTGCGCCCCGAGGCGGTCCCCGAGCAGATCGAGAAGCTGCGGGCCGAGCTGGACCGCATGCGGAAGTCGCAGGCCGAGGCGCAGCGCGCCGGCCTCGCCGCCGAGCTCACCCGGCTCGCCGCCGGGGCGACGGACGCACGGGGGGGCAGGTGGGTGTTGGCCGCGATCGAGGCCGAGGCCGACACCGACGCCGTGCGCGACGCCGCCGACGGCCTGCGCGGCGCGCTCAAGCGCGGCGCGGCGGTGCTGGCGCTGCGCGCGGGCGGCAAGCTCACCTTCATCGCGGCGGTGACGGACGACCTGGTGGCGGAGAAGCGCCTGCGCGCCGACGAGCTGGTGCGCGCGGTGGCCCGCGTCACCGGCGGCTCGGGCGGCGGCAAGCCGCACCTCGCGCTGGCCGGCGGCAAGGACGTGGCGAAGGTCGGCGAGGCGCTCGCCGAGGCCCGCCGGCTGCTCGGCGAGGCGCTGGCGGCCGCATGACCGGACCCCGCTCCGGCCGCCCGGCCCCGCGTGCCCTCCCGGCGGTGGGGCGATGAAGGCGCTGGTGCTCGCCGGGGGCCGCGGCACCCGGCTCCGTCCCATCACCCACACCTACGCCAAGCAGCTGGTCCCGGTCGCGAACAAGCCGGTGCTCTTCTACGGGCTCGAGGCCCTGCGCGACGCCGGGATCACCGAGGTAGGGATCGTGGTGAGCGACCCGCGCGAGATGCTGCAGCCGGACCACCGCACCGGCGAACAGCTCACCGTGATGGTGAACAGCCAGGCCGAGATCCGCGCCGCGGTCGGCGACGGTTCGCGCTTCGGGCTGCGGGTCACCTACCTCGAGCAGTCGGCCCCGCTCGGCCTCGCCCACGCGGTGATGATCGCCCAGCCGTTCATCGGCACCGACCCGTTCGTCATGTACCTGGGCGACAACCTGATCAAGGACGGGGTGACGCCGTTCGTCCGCGAGTTCGAGGCCGAGCGGCCCGAGGCGCAGATCCTGCTCGCGCACGTCAAGACCCCGTGGGAGTTCGGGGTCGCGGAGCTGGAAGGCGACCGCGTCGTGCGCCTGGAGGAGAAGCCGAAGCAGCCACGCAGCGACCTGGCGCTGGTCGGTGTCTACCTGTTCGGTCCCTCGGTGTTCGAGGCGGTCCATGCGATCCGGCCCAGCGCCCGCGGCGAGCTCGAGATCACCGACGCGATCCAGTACCTGATCGACAGCCGGCGACGCGTGCGCTCGCACGTGATCACCGGCTGGTGGAAGGACACCGGCAAGGTCGAGGACCTGCTCGAGGCGAACCGCATCGTGCTCGCCGACCTCGTGACCTCGGTCGAGGGCTCGCTCGACGCGGCCTCGGTGATCGAGGGCAGCGTGCAGATCGGCGCCGGGGCGGTCATCGAGCGCTCGCGTCTGCGCGGGCCGCTGGTCATCGGGGCGGGGGCGACCGTCGCCGACTCGTACGTGGGGCCGTTCACCGCCCTCGGCGACGGGGTGATCCTGCGCCACTGCGAGCTCGAGAACTCGATCATCCTGAGCCGCAGCCGGCTCGAGCACCTACCGCATCGGATCGAGTCGAGCCTGATCGGACGGGACGTGGTGGTGACGTCGAGCGAGAGCCGGCCGCGCGCGCATCGCCTGATGCTGGGCGACTCGAGCCGCGTCGAGCTGGCGTGACCCGCGGCCACGCGCCGCGGCGGGGAGGGACGATGAAGCAGGCACGGTCGGTGACACGGGGGCCGCTCGAGCGGCAGGCGCGCGCCGCGCTGCGCGAGGCGGGGCGCACGATGTCGGCGGTCGAGCGGACCTGCGCGCCGGCGCTGGCGGCGGCCGCCGAGGCGCTCATCGCCAGCCTCGAGAGCGGCGGGACGGTGTACTTCTGCGGCAACGGCGGCAGCGCCGCCGACGCCCAGCACCTGGCCTGCGAGCTGGCGGGACGCTATCTCATCGACCGACCGGCGCTCGCCGCGGTCGCGCTCAGCACGAACTCCTCGTCGCTGACGGCGATCGGCAACGACTTCGGCTACGACGCGGTGTTCGCCCGCCAGCTCGAGGGCCTCGGTTCCCCGGGCGACGTGCTGGTGGCGATCACCACCAGCGGGCGCTCGCGCAGCGTGCTCACCGCGGTGCGGGTCGCCCACGCCTGCGGGATGACCGTGATCGGCATGACCGGGCCGGCCGGGCGCGGGTTCGCGGCCGGCTGCGACCACGCGCTGGTGGCGCCGGGGCGCTCGACGCCGCGCATCCAGGAGGCGCACATCGCGCTCGGCCACACGCTGTGCGAGCTGGTCGAACGGGCGATGTTCACCCGCGCCGCCCGCCCCGCCCGGGCGAAGCGCGGCGCGCCGCGGCGCGGGGCACGCCGCCGGTGATCGGAGCGCTCCTCGCGGCCCTGCGGCCCCGGCAGTGGACCAAGAACCTGCTGCTGTTCGCCGGCGTCCTGTTCTCGCAGCACCTCACCGAGCGGGACATGCTGCTGCGCGCGGCGGCCGGGTTCGTCGCCTTCTCGCTGCTCGCGGGCAGCATCTATCTGCTGAACGACCTCAAGGACCTGGAGGCCGACCGCCGCCACCCGCGCAAGCGCCTGCGCCCGCTCGCCTCGGGCCGGCTGCCGGTCGCGGTGGCGCGGGTGGCGGTGGTGCCGCTGCTGGCGGCGGTCGCCGCGCTCTCGAGCTGGCTGGGGGCGCCGTTCCTGGCGGTGGCGGGGCTCTACGTCGCCTTCAACCTCGCCTACACGTTCTGGCTCAAGCAGGTGGTGCTGGTGGACGTGTTCCTGATCGCGATCGGCTTCGTGCTGCGCGCCATCGCCGGCGTCCACCTGCTGCTGCCGGTGGCGCCGAGCACCGAACTGTCGCCGTGGCTCCTCGTGTGCACGTTCTTCGGCGCGCTGTTCCTGGCGCTCGCCAAGCGCCGGCGCGAGATCGCCAACGCCGGCGACGGCGCCGCGAACCAGCGCGCGGTGCTCGCGGACTACACGCCCGAGCTGCTGGACGGGCTGCTCATGGTCTCGGCCGCCGCGAGCCTGATGGCCTACGCCCTCTACACGATCTGGCCCGCCACCGTCGCCAAGTTCCAGACCGAGGCGCTGCTCTACACCGTCCCGTTCGTCGCCTACGGCATCTTCCGCTACCTCTACCTGGTGCGCGCCACCGAGGCGACCGAGGACCCCTCGCAGGTGCTGCTCACCGACCGTCCGCTCGGCGTGTGCCTCGCGCTCTACCTGCTGACGGTGATCCTCATCCTCTACCGCGTGTGATGGCCCGCCCCGCCCGGCGCCGCCGGGTCCGCAGGGTGCGGGTGGAGGCGCGCGCCAAGATCAACCTCGGGCTGGCGGTCGGGCCGCGGCGCCGCGACGGGTTCCACGACCTGGCGACCGTGTTCCAGTCGGTCTCGCTCGCCGACACGCTGGTGGTCGAGCGCCGCGCGCGCGGATTCTCGCTCACCGTCCGCCACGAGGACGTCTCGGTGCGCGGCCGCGCGCGCCGCGACCCGGTCCCGGCCGGCCCGGCGAACCTGGTGCTGCGCGCGGCCCGGCTGCTCGCCCGGCGTCACCGGCTCGGGGGCGGGGCCCGCTTCACCCTGATCAAGCGGATCCCGGCCGGCGCCGGGCTCGGCGGCGGGAGCGCCGATGCCGCCGCCGCCCTGGTCGGGCTCGGACGGCTCCACGGACTGCGCTGGACCGGTGCCGAGCGCCGGGCGCTCGGCGCCGAGCTCGGCTCGGACGTGCCGTTCGCCCTGCACGGCGGGACCGCGCTCGGGCTCGGCCGCGGCGAGCGGCTCCGCCGGCTGCGGCTCGCCGCCCCGTTCCGCGCCCTGCTCGCCGTGCCGGCGTGGCGGGCGGAGACCCCGGCCGCCTTCCGCGCCCTGGATCGCCTGAAAAAAGGCTTGACAGGCTGGAGGCGAAACCTAAGATTCGCCGTAACTCTAGGGCGCAGGCCGATCTCGGTGGGTCATGCCCTGCGGATCGGCAACGCGTTCGAGGAGGCTCTGGGTGGGCGACGGTCGGGCTTCCTCGCCCTGTGCGCGCGGCTCCGGCGTGCGGGTGTCGAGGCGCCGCACCTGACCGGCAGCGGTTCGGCGGTGTTCGGCGTGCTCCCGACGGGAGTCCCGGCGCGGCGGGTGATCGACCGCTTCGACGGGGACGAGGTCCTCTACCTGATACGATCGAGGGGAACCGGACTCAACCAGCACACGCTGCCGTAGCTTGAGCGGAGGCAAGGATGCGGATTGCTCAAGGGATGCTCCCCGTCGTGACGTGGGCCCGACTCGACCCGAGGACGCCGGGACCGCCGGTCCCCGGCGTGAGTCCCCGATGATCGAGATCACCGAGGTCCGCGTCTCCCTGCGGAACGACGACAAGCTCAAGGCGTTCGTCAGCATCACGCTGAACGACTCGTTCGTCATCCGGGGTCTCAAGATCATCCACGGGAACTCCGGCCTGTTCGTCGCCATGCCGAGCCGGAAGCGGCCGGACGGCCAGCACCAGGACCTGGCCCATCCGATCAACGACGCCACCCGCAAGTACCTGACGGAGCGGGTGATGGCCGAGTACGAGCGCGAGCTGGCGAACCCCGGGGTCCACAGCGTGCCGCAGCAGGGCACGCGCTCCGAACCGGTCTACTGAGCCGGCTCCCGGCCGCCCCGCCCGGGGCCGGCCGCGCGGGCCGCGACCCCGGCGCGTCCCCCGGCGCCGGGCCGAGGATTGACTTCCCGCGGCGCTCCGGATAGATTCCCCCGGCTTTTCTTCCGTCGTTCCTTCGGGCCAATTGCCAGCACCCCGGGACCGACCGGTCCGCCCCCCGGGCGGACGGGACGGGACCGGTCCGTGACGGAAATCCCGTTCTGTTGGTGGGGCGTGGCCAAGTGGTAAGGCACGAGACTTTGGATCTCGCATTCGGAGGTTCGAATCCTCCCGCCCCA
>CAZKQE010000167.1:0-6511 GCA_964554725.1 uncultured bacterium | reverse complement strand
GGCGGCTGTTCGCCGCGGAGCTCGACTGCCACAGTCAGGTCTCGAAACGCACGATCTGGCGCCGCTACCCGACCATCCGCAACCGGCGCTGGCACGACGGCCGTGTGGTGCTGCTGGGGGACGCCGCCCACACCGCGCACTTCTCGATCGGCTCCGGCACCAAGCTGGCGATGGAGGATGCGATCGCGCTCGCGGAGGCGCTCGCGGCGCACCGCGACGTGCCGTCCGCGCTGGCGGCCTACGAGGCGGCGCGGCGACCGGCGGTCGAGAGCCTGCAGCGCGCCGCCCAGGCGAGTCTCCAGTGGTTCGAGGACACCGAGCGCTATCTGGCGCTCGAGCCGCTCCAGTTCGCCTTCACGCTCCTCACCCGCAGCCTGCGGGTCACCCACGAGAACCTGCGGGTGCGCGACCCCGTGTTCGTCGCCCGCGTGGACGCCTGGTTCGCGGGCGAGGCGGCGCGGCGCGCGGGGGTCGAAACGCCCGCCGATCCCGCCCCGCCGCCGATGTTCGCGCCGCTGCGCGTCCGCGGGCTGCTGCTCCCGAACCGGATCGCGGTCTCGCCGATGTCCCAGTACTCGGCGGTGGACGGCACGCCGAACGACTGGCACCTCGTCCACCTCGGCTCGCGCGCGATCGGCGGCGCCGGACTGGTGTTCGCCGAGATGACCGACGTCAGCGCCGACGCACGCATCTCCCCCGGCTGCCCGGGGCTCTACCGTCCGGAGCACGTCGCGGCGTGGAAGCGGATCGTGGACTTCGTCCACGCGAACAGCGGGGCGAAGATCGCCGTCCAGCTCGGCCATGCCGGACGCAAGGGCGCGACGCGGCGCATGTGGGAGGGGGACAACGAGCCGCTGCCCGCGGGCGGCTGGCCGCTCGTGGCCGCCTCCCCGCTGCCCTACTTCCCGCACAGCCCGGTCCCGCGCGAGATGACGCGGGACGACATGGAGCGGGTGATCGCGGACCACGTGCGCGCGACCCGCTACGCGGTCGAGGCCGGGTTCGACCTGCTCGAGCTCCACATGGCGCACGGGTACCTGCTGGCGAGCTTCATCTCGCCGCTGACGAACCGGCGCCGCGACGCCTGGGGCGGCGCGCTGGAGGCCCGCATGCGCTTCCCGCTCGAGGTGTTCGACGCCGTGCGCGCGGCGTGGCCGGCCGAGCGGCCGATGTCGGTGCGGATCTCGGCGGTGGACTGGTATCCCGGCGGCCACGGTCCGGAGGACGCGGTCGAGGTGGCGCGGATGCTGAAGGCGCACGGCTGCGACCTGGTGGACGTCTCCGCCGGCCAGACGGTGCCCGACCAGCGACCGGTCTACGGCCGGCTGTTCCAGACGCCGTTCGCCGACCGCATCCGGCACGACGTGGGGATCGCCACCATGGCGGTCGGCAACATCTCCTCCTACGCCGACGCGAACACGATCCTGGCCGCGGGCCGGGCGGACCTGTGCCTGCTCGCCCGCGCCCATCTGTGGGACCCCTACTGGACCCGGCACGCCGCCTACGCGCTGGGCCACCGCCTGCCGTGGCCCGCCCCGTACGCATCGCTCGACCGCTTCACGCCACGCTTCACGTGAGGCCGCGCCCGCGGCGGCGGCCCTTCCGGAGACGACGACCATGTCCGTGACCTACAGCGGCTACCTCAAGCTCGACGAGCTGCTCTCGCTCCAGCAGCCCCTCTCGGACGGCCCGGAGCACGACGAGACGCTGTTCATCATCATCCACCAGGTCTACGAGCTGTGGTTCAAGGAGATCCTGCACGAGCTGGACTACCTCGAGACCCTGCTCGGCCGCTCCGACACCCCGCGCGCGCTCCACACCCTGCGGCGGGTGCTGACGATCCTCAAGGTGAACGTGGCGCAGATCGACGTGCTCGAGACCATGACCCCGCTCGAGTTCCTCTCCTTCCGCGCGCGGCTCGAGTCGGGCAGCGGGTTCCAGTCGTTCCAGTTCCGCGAACTGGAGTTCGCGCTCGGCGTCAAGAACCCGGCGGCCCTCGAGCGGTATCCGCAGGGCAGCGCGGACCGGCTCCGCCTCGCCCGGCGGCTCGCCCGGCCGACCCTGTGGGACGCGTTCCTCCGCTACCTCTCCGCGCGCGGCTATCCGGTGCCGGCCGAGGCGCTCGAGCGCGACGTCACCGCGCCGGTCGTCGCCGTGCCGGCGCTGCAGCCGGTGCTCGCCGACATCTACCGCCGCGACCCCGAGGCGAGCGCGGTGTGCGAACGGCTGGTGGATCTCGACGAAGGCATCCAGGAGTGGCGCTACCGCCACGTGAAGATGGTGCAGCGGACGATCGGGACCCGCCACGGCACCGGCGGATCCGAAGGGGCCGCCTACCTCATGACCACCCTCAACCGCCCGTGCTTCCCCGACCTGTGGGCGATCCGGACCGAGCTGTAGCCGGCGCGGGCGGGCGATGACCGGCGAACGCGCGACGGCCCGGCCCGGCGACGGGCCGAATCCCCTGGCGGCGAAGTACGCCCGCTTCCGCGTCGCCGAGCGGCTGCTGCTCACCGGTCACTCCCACCAGGCGTGGCCCGACGTCGCCCTCGAGGGCCAGCTCGAGGCGTGGACGGACGCCGCCGAGCGGGCGGACGGGAAGTGGCGGCGCGCGATGGAGAAGGCCGAGCGGGTGCGGCGCGGCTTCGCCGGCCTGCTCGACGACCGCACGGGGGTGATCGCGCTCGGCGGCAGCACGCACGAGCTGCTCGTCCGCTTCCTCTCGGCGCTGCCGCTGGGCGGGCGTCCGCGGCTCGTCACCACCGACGGCGAGTTCCACACGATCCGCCGGCAGCTCGCCCGCCTCGCCGAGACCGGCCGGATCGAGGTCGTGCGGGTCGCCGCCGCCCCCGCCGACACGCTGGCGGAGCGCCTGGCCGCGGCGGTGGACGGTCGCACCTCGGCGGCGCTGGTCTCCACGGTGCGGTTCGAGGACGCCCGCATCGTCCCCGGCCTCGACCGCGCGCTCGCCGCCTGCCGGGCCGTCGGGGCCGAGCTGCTGCTCGACGTCTACCATCAGCTCGACGCGGTGCCGATCTCGCTCGAGCGCGACGGGCTCGCGGACGCGTTCGTGGTCGGCGGCGGCTACAAGTACTGCCAGCTCGGCGAGGGGAACTGCTTCCTGCGGGTGCCGCCGGGCCGCGAGCGGCTGCGGCCGGTCGTCACCGGCTGGTTCGGCGAGTTCTCCCGCCTCGCCGGAGAGCCCGACGGGGAGGTCGCCTACGACGACGGGCCCGGCCGCTGGGCGGGCGCCACCTACGATCCCACGAGCCACTACCGCGCCGCCCGCGTGTTCGACTTCTTCGCGGCGGAAGGACTCACGCCGGACCGCCTGCGCGAGATCAGCCGCCACCAGGTGGGACTCCTCGCCGCCGGCTTCGACGCGCTCGACCTCGACCCGCGCGTCGTCACGCGCGACCGCGCGACACCGCTCGAGCGGATCGGCGGCTTCCTCGCGCTCGAGTGCGCACGGGCGGAGGCGCTGGCGGCGGGGCTGCGCGAGCGCGGCGTGTGGACGGACCATCGCGGCCGGCGCCTGCGGCTCGGGCCCGCGCCCTATCTCGCCGATGCGCAGCTTCGCGACGCGATCGCGGCGCTGGGCGAGGTCGTGCGGGCGGGCTGAGGGGAGCTCCGGCGGCCCCCGGCGCGGGGGCGGCGCCGGCGGCGCGGGTCAGCGCAGGGTGACGAAGCGGCCGGTGACCGTCCGCTCGGCCGAGCGCAGGAGGAAGAAGTACACGCCGGGCGGCACGCGGCGGCCGCGGTCGCTGAGGTCGTCGAGCGCGTACTCGAAGTGCCCCGGCAGGACGTAGGGGTCGTCCACCAGCGTGCGGATCACGCGGCCACGGACGTCGAAGATCTCCACGGTCAGCGGGCCCGGGCGCGAGAGCGCGAACCGGAGCGTGCCGCGATCGAGCATCGGGTTGGGAGAGACGACCGGCGGGACGAAGCTCGCGCCGGGGGGCGTCACGGTCGAGCCGTCGGTGACGACGTGGATCGAGACGTTGTCCACGTCGAAGGCCTCGCCGGGCGCAACCGGATGGTCGAGGATCGCCACGTCGAGGGTCGAGCCGGCCCTCTGGCACAGGTAGTCCACGACGATCCGCTGCCAGCCGGGGTCGAGGGTGAGCGGATAGGACTGGACCACCGGGCCGAGCGCACGCCCGCTGCCGTCCAGCTCGCGGACGCGGATCCGCACGGTCCCGGCGGACGAATCCGAGCGGACCCAGGCCTTGATCCGGAAGCGCGTGTCGGCGGCCGGGGTCGCGGCGACCCAGTCGGGACCGTCGCTGACCCCGAACGGGGTGCCGTCGGCCGGCCCGCGCACCCGGAGCGCCCGCGTGCCGTCGAACCCGCCGGTGACGCGGGCGGTGGTGCCGTTCTCCTCCACCCAGCCGGCGGTGCCGGTCTCCCAGGAGGGGTTGCCGACCCAGTTGGGCCCCGGTCCGGTCCCGTCCACCAGCACCACGGTCGACGCGGACGACTCCTCGCCGAGGTCGTTCCGCACGGTCACCGTGGCGGTCCACGTCCCCGGCTCGTAGGCGTGGCCCGCGGTGGGCGACGGCTGGGGCCCCACCGAGGTCCCGTCGCCGAAGTCGAACCGGTACGAGACGATCGTCCGGTAGGGGTCGGTCGAGCCCGAGGCGTCGCCGAGCGTGGTGAGCGGCTGGTTGCCGGTGGCGGGCTGCATGCGCAGCGCCGCCCGCAGCGAGGTGGTCACGGTCAGCGAGACGGTCGTCGAGTCCTGCATGCCGTCCCCGTCGGTGACCACGACCTTCACCGTGCGCGGGCCGGCGTTGTAGGCGTGACTCGCCACCGGCGACGCCTGCGGCCCGACCACGGTGCCGTCGCCGAAGTCGAACCGGTACGTGGCGAGCGGGCCGTCGGCGTCGGACGACCCGGAGGCGTCGGCGGTCACCGTGAGCGGGGCGGTGCCGCCGAGCGGCGACACCGCGAGCCGCGCCTGCGGGGCGGCGAACTGGTACTCGAACACACCGCGATCCGCGTACGTCACCGGGCCGTGGCCGGTGTCCGGGATCCCCGGCACGTCCACGCGCGGCATCCCGACCACGTCGGTGGCGGGCCAGAACGGCGCGTTCGAGGTGCCGGAGTCGATCGCCGGCGACCCGGGCCGCAGGCGGAAGTCGCCCCCGGCGGGGTCGACGAACCGCGGGTCGGCCTGGATCGAGTTCATGTCCTGCCCGCTCGCCGCCTGGTAGTCCTCGATCCGGGCGTAGCGGACGTCGAGGTAGTTGATGGGCTCCAGCGGGTCGGCGTTGAAGAAGATGTTGTGATCCGAGACGAAGCCGACCTCGGAACCCGGCTCGACCCACAGGTTGTTCTCGTCGGTGGTCAGACCGTTGTTCATGGCGATGCAGTTGTAGAGCCGCGTGCCGGTCGCCCCGCCCTCGATCGAGAACCCGTCCCGGTAGTTCCCGTACGAGACGTCGTTGATGTGGATGGTGCCGGTCGCGCCGAGATGGTCGTAGCCGTGGTCCCCGTTCCCCCACGAGCGGTTGTTGAAGGCGACGTTGTCGTTCGCGCCGGGGCCGAAGTGGAACCCGGAGTCCTGGTTGTCGTGCGAACGGTTGCGGTAGACGAAGTTCCCGGAGGCGCCGTAGAAGTAGAAGCCGTCCGCACGACGGATGTCGGGGTCGGTGCTGCCGTACGACTCGTTGTCGCGCACCGTGCAGTTCGTCGCCCCGGCGGTGAGCCCGATCCCGTGCGGCCCGTTGCTGGTGACGACGTTGCCCTCGATGACGATCGCGTTCCCGCCGGCGGCCTGGATGCCGCTGGCGTCGGCCCGCCCGACGCTGTTGCGCGAGATCACGATGTTCGAACAGCCGCTCTGCATGAACACCCCGCGCGATTCGGCGCGCAGGGCGGTGAACCCGTCGATCGTGATCCACGAGCGGCCGACCATGTTGAAGTTGTAGCTGCGGGTCCCGACCAGCGTCTGCCGCGTGCCGGGACTGGGCCCGCCGAGGTTGACGAACAGCCCCTGGCCCGCGCGCCAGGTGAAGGCGTTCACCGGCGGCGGCGACAGCGAGTCGGTCGCGGCGGTCAGGCCGACGTCGTCCACGAACACCTGCTTGGGCGGCAGCGCCACGTCCGCCGCGCGCCACACGCCGCCGCCGGCGGCGACCCACTTCGCCGGATCCGAGAAGTCGTCCGCCCCGTCGACGATGACGCCGGGTCCTGCCGCCTGCAGCACGATCGGGCTGCCGGCGCTCCCCGAGGCGCGGATCGTGACCTGCTCGCGGTAGAGACCGGGCTTCACGACGATCGTGTTGCCCGCCTTCGCGCGGATGTTGACCGCGGCGCTGATGCTGCAGTAGGGCTGGGCCTCGGTGCCGGGTCCGGACGGCGAGCAGGTGGGGCTGTTCACGTCCACGTAGTAGGTCGCGGCCAGCGCGCGCGGCGCCGGGCCGGGCCCGGCGGCGACCAGCACCACCGCCAGCGCGCCGAGACGCGCGACCCGCGGGGCATGCCCGCTCCGGCCGGCGGCGGGCGG
>CAZKQE010000166.1:0-6542 GCA_964554725.1 uncultured bacterium | reverse complement strand
CGGTGGAAGTGATGCACCCCCTGCTCGCGCGCCGGGGAGTAGCGGCCGCGCTCGTAGAGCCGGGAACGCACGCCGCGCTGGACGTTCTCGACGATCACCTCGTCCTCGCGCTCGACCCGGTCCAGCGCGGCGCCCGCACCGCGCTCCAGGCGCGAGGCGTCCCACACGTAGGGCAGGAACGACACCCGGGTGCGGTCCACGGCCAGCGGTCGCACCACGTTGATCGAGATCCCCCACGGGTAGACGTTGAACATCGTGTTGGGGAAGAGCCAGAAGTAGTAGGCGGCGATGCGCTGACCGTGGTCGGGGCTGGTCGCCGGCAGGGTGAACGCGTCCTCGCCGTCGCCGGCGACCCCCACCTGGAGCGAGCCGCCGGGGAACAGCTCGGTGCGGTAGCTTCCGTAGTCGAGCACCTCCGCCAGCCCGGCGTGGATGTAGGGGATGTGGAACCCTTCGAGGTAGTTGTCGCAGTAGAGCGCCCAATTCGCCCGCACCTGGTACTCGCGGGCGCGGGTCGCGTCGAACACCGCCTCGCCGACCGGCAGCCCGGCGCAGCGGTCGCGCATCGCCGCGATCGTCTCCAGCAGCGGACCGCGCGGGCGCAGGGACGCGAACACGAACTTCTCCCACACCCCGAACGGGACCCGCGGCAGGTCGTCGGCCGCGGTCGGGAAGCCCTCCGCCTGCTCGAACTCCGGCATCGAGCGGAAGCCGCCGTCGAGCCCGAACCGCCGGCCGTGGTAGCGGCAGCGCAGCGCCGACTCGACCCCCTCGCTCTCGCACACCAGGTTGCCGCGGTGGGTGCAGACGTTCGAGAGGCAGTGGAGCCGGTCGTCGCGGTCGCGGGTGAGGAGCAGGGGCTCGTCGAGCAGCCCCTCGAGCAGCGTCAGCGGCGCCACCTGGCCGGGCGCCCGCAGGCGGTCGGTGTCGGCCACGAACTGCCAGCTGCGGGCGAACGCCCGCTCGCCGGCCGCCGCCAGCACCGCGGGGTCGCTGTAGGCCCACGCGGGGAGCGTCGCGGCCCGGCGGATGTCGGGGTCGATGACGATGCGCGCGCCGCCGCTCATGGCGCGACGCTTCCGGGGGTGTGCGCCGGCCGCAGCCGCCACCGGCTCCCGCGCGCCGCCGCGATCCGCGCCGGATCGAGGTGGAGCGGCACGTACTCGTGGTCGGCCCAGCGGGCGAGGTGGTCGCGCGCGTGGGGGCCCTCGCCGGCGTTCCCCGGCGGCAGCACGCAGAGGGACGACTCGGGCACCGCCAGGTCGACGACATGGCGCCACACCGGGCCGTGCGTGAAGGTGGTGCTCCAGGGCAGCGAGGAACGGCCCACCGAGACCGTGCTCTGGTCGCCGTCGGCCGCGACCGGGGCCGGCTGGAGCGACGAGTCCCGCCAGGCGAGCGCGTGGCGGAAGCGGGCGCGATGGGCGCGCGCCCAGGTCCAGCGCGCGGGGTCGGGGCCGAGGTGGGTCTCGAGCTCGGCCAGCGCCAGCGCCAGCGCCTGGGTGGCCGCCTCGGCGGGTCGTTCCGGCCCCTCGCCGGCCGGCGCGCGCAGCGCCTCCGGCGCGCGCCCGTCGAGCGCGGCCGCCGCCAGCATCGGCAGCCCCTCGAGCCGCGAACGGCGCTGGAGCGCGCCGAGCCAGCCGCGGAACAGCGTGGGCGCCACGCGGTCGCGATGCGCGACCCGGTCCCACGCGCGCAGCGTGTCGAGCGCGGCCCGGAACTCCGCTCCGCGGCCCGCCGCCAGCGAGTCCGCGCAGCGCAGCAGCAGCGGCAGGAACCGCGCCGCACCGCGCGAGTAGAGGTCGTTCTGGACGCTCCGCATGTCGTCGAGCGTCATCCGGTCGTCCGCCGCCAGCCGCTCGGCCATCCGGGCCGCGCGGTCCTGCATGAACGCGAACCGCGGGAACGGCTCGGGATAGGGAGGGCCGATCGGCAGGTTGTTCCCGTTGACGACGAAGTCCCCCGGTCCCAGCTCCCAGCGCGGCATCCGGTCCGGCGGGACGAGGCCGCGCCACTCGTGCCGGCCGTCCCCGGGCAGCACGCCGGGCGGCGGGTCGAACCCGCGGCGCGGGATCGCGCCCGCGACCTGGTAGATGACGCGGCCGCCGCGGTCGGCGGCGACGAAGTTGTGGGTCGGGGTGACCTGGGTGGCGATCCGCTCCGAGAGCTCCGCGGCGTCCGCCGAGCGTTCGAGGCCGAGCAGTCGCGAGAGCGTGACCGCGTCGTCGTTCCCCGCCCAGCGCACGGAGAGCGCCACCCCCTGCTTGCGGTCCCAGGCGAGCACGGCGCCGTGCGGCGTGTAGCGGCGCGTGCGTCCGGGAGGCGGGATCGGCAGCACCCCGAGCACGCGGTAGCGCATGGCGTACGGCCGTTCCACCACCGGCACCCAGCCGCCGCGCCAGCGGACCCGGCGGCCGTCGCGCGAGAGCGTGTCGGCGTAGACGTCCATCACGTCCACGCCGCTCGCCGTGAGGCCCCAGGCGCAGCGCGTGCTGCGGCCGCTGACGATGAGCGGGAGCCCCGGCACCGCCGCACCCGCCGCCTCGAGCGTGTCCGGCACGCTGAGGTGGACGACGTGGAGCGGCCCCGGGGCCCCGAGCGAGAGGTGCGGGTCGTTCGCGAGCAGCGGGGCCCGCGAGGCGCTGCGTCCGCCGCCGACCGCGAACAGGTTGCTGGCGCGCTGGTCCGGGTCGAGCGTCGCGGGCGACCGCCAGCCCGCCACCGCGGCGCGCGCCTGCTCGAGCGCCTCCGCCCGGGGGCCGGCCGCGGCGGGCGTCCGTACCCCGGTGCGGGTGCCGGCCGGGAACGGCGTGCCGGGCAGGGTCGGGCGCGGCGGGCGGCCGTGCAGCCGCTCGGCGACGCTGTCGGGGATGCTGGCGACGGTCATGTCGCTCTCGAACCGCTGCCGGGCGACCAGCCAGGCGAGGCCGCGCTCGCGGATCTCCCGCGCCTCGTCCAGCTCGGGCAGGTCGAGGTCGAGCAGCATCGCCTGGGCGAGCAGCACCAGGTAGGCGTCCGCCGGCCGCCAGTCGGACGGGTGCCGGCCGAGCCGGCGGAACTCGACCGGCCACGGCGCCCGCCCGCCGCGGCACAGCTCCAGGTAGGCGTTGACGCCGGCGGCGTAGCGCTCGAGCGGCCCGCGCACCGCCGGGTCGCCCGCGTCGCGCTCCCAGATGCGGTCGGCGCGCTCGCGGAGCTGGAACAGCTGGGCGCCGCCGTCGGCGGTGAGCGAGCGGTTGCCGAACCACTCCCACAGCGTGCCGCCGGCCGCGCGCCGCGTGTGCTCGAGCTGCCACAGCCGGTCGCGCGCGGTGACGAACCCCCAGCCGAAGTACAGGTCGGCGAGCCGCTCCGCCCGCACGTGCGGGATGCCCCAGCGGTCGGTCGTGATCTCCACCTCGCCGGCGAGCCCGTCGAACGCCAGGGTCAGGTCGCCGGCGAGCGGCGCGGGCGCGGGGGCGGGGCGCGGGCGCACGGTGGCGGCGAGCGCCACCAGCAGCGCGGCGAGCGCGATGAACGCGGCGGTCCGGGAGGGGCGCATCGGCGCGAATCTGACACCGCGCCGCGTCAGCGTCCAGTCGGGGCGCGGTGGGGGGCGGCTGCGGGCGGGCCGCCGGTGCGGCGGGCGGTCGGCGTGCTAGGCTGCCGGCCGTGGAACCGTCCCCGCCGCATGCCGGCTCGTTCGCGATCGGTCTCGACCTCGGCGGCACCGACCTCAAGGCCGCGCGGGTCCTCGCCGACGGGGGACTCGAGGGGTTCGGCCGCCGTCCCTCGCGCGCGGCCGAGAGCGCGGAGGCGCCGCTCGAGGCGATCGCCGAGGCGGTGGCGGCGCTGACCGGTGACCGGCGCCGGGACCTGGTCGGCATCGGCCTCGGCTCGCCGGGGGCGATCCATCCCGTCACCGGCTCGCTGGTCGGGCCGACCCCGCACTTCCCGCACTGGGACGGGTTCCCGCTCCGCGAGCGGCTCGCCGACCGGCTCGGCGCGGCGCTGTGCGTGGACAACGACGCCAACCTGGCCGCGCTCGCCGAGCACCGGCGGGGCGCCGCGCGCGGGGCGCGGGTCTCGATCACCGTCACGCTCGGCACCGGGATCGGCGCCGGGATCGTGGCCGACGACCGGCTCCTGCGCGGCGCCTGGGGCGGGGCCGGCGAGATCGGGCACCTGCCGCTCGGCCGCGGCGGCGTCGCCTGCCGCTGCGGCGTCGCCGACTGCGTCGAGCCGCAGGCCTCCGGGAGCGGCCTCGCCGCGCTGGCGCGGGCGTGGGGGATGTCGCCGCCCGAGGCGCGCACGGTGTTCGCCGCCGCCGCGGCCGGCGAGCCGCGGGCGCGCGCGGCGATCGAGACGCTGGCCGACCGCCTGGGGGCCGCGATCGGCACCGCGGCGAGCCTGATCAACCCCGAGGTCGTCGTGGTGGGGGGCGGCGTGGCCGCGGCGGGCGACGCCCTGTTCGGGCCCCTGCGGGCGGCGGTCGCCCGCTACGCGATGGCGAGCCATCGCGAGGGTCTGCGCGTGGTGCCGGCCGCACTCGGCGAGCGGGCGGGGGTGACCGGGGCCGGCCTGCTGGCGTGGGACGCGCTGCGCTGACCGGCGGCGCGGGCCGAGGCTAGCCGGCGACCGGCAGCGGCAGCGGGCGCTCCGCCCCGACCGGCTCGCCGATCAGCGTGATGGGCGTGGCGCCGACCACGCGCACCCGCCGCAGCGACCCCGCCGGCGTGCCGTCGTCGTCGAACACGACGGTCTTGAAGTGGGCGCTCTTCCCGAACAGCTGCCCGTCGCCGCGTCCCGGGGTGGGCTCGGCCCCCGGGCGGGCCGGGCGGCGGGCGGGGCCCTCGACCAGCACCTCGACCTCGCGCCCGATCATGCGGTCGTTCAGCGCCCCCGAGATCGCCTGCTGCCGGGCGATCAACCGCGCCAGCCGCTCGCCCTTCACCGCATCGCTCACGGTCTCGGGCGTCTTCCACGCGCGGGTGTCGGGCCGCGCCGAGTACTGGAACAGGAACGCGCTGTCGAAGCGGATCTCCTCGAGGAAGTCGAGCGTGAGCGCGAAGTCCTGGTCGCTCTCGCCGGGGAAGCCGACGATGATGTCGGTCGAGAGGGCGAGGCCGGGGACCGCGGCGCGCAGCCGCGCGACCACCTCGCGGTACCCGGCGATCGTGTAGCTCCGGTCCATCGCCGCCAGCACGCGGTCGGAGGCGGACTGGAGCGGCAGGTGGACCTGCGGACACACGCGCGGGCAGCCGGCGATCGCGGCGATCACCCGGTCGCTCATGTCGCTCGGGTGCGGCGAGGTGAAGCGGATGCGCAGCAGCCCCTCGATCGCGTCGGTGGCCCGCAGCAGGTCGGCGAAGTCGTGGGCGCCGTCGTGGTACGAGTTGACGGTCTGCCCGAGGTAGACGACCTCGCGATACCCGTTCGCCACCGCCGCCCGCGCCTGGGCGATCAGCTCGGGGAGCGGCAGGCTGCGCTCGCGTCCGCGCGTGTAGGGGACGACGCAGTAGGTGCAGAACTTGTCGCAGCCGCGCTGGGCGGTGATCCACGCCCGCACGCCGCCGCCGCGGCGGGGCTCGAGGTCGCCGTAGGTCTCGTCGCGGTCGAGCCGGACGTGGGCGACCGGGTTCCCGGCGGCGGCGCCGGCGAGCAGCTCCGGCAGCCGGCGGTAGCCGTCCGGCCCCACGACCAGGTCGAGGACGCGCGCCCGGTCGAGCAGGCGCGCGCGCAGATGCTGGGCCATGCAGCCCGCCACGCCGACGATCAGCCCGGGGCGCTTCGCCTTGAGGTGGGCATAGTCGCCGAGGCGCCCGAGGACGCGCTGCTCGGCGTGCTCGCGGATCGCGCAGGTGTTGAGGATCACCGCGTCGGCGTCCTCGGCGCGATCGCACAGGCTCATCCCGGCCCGCTCGAGCACCCCGGCCATGGTCTCGCTGTCGGCCACGTTCATCTGGCAGCCGTAGGTCTCGATGAAGACGCGCATGAGGCGCACGACGATAGCAGGGCGCGGCCGCGGGCGGCAACGCGGTCGCCCGTGCGCGGGCGTGCCTTGACCGCCCGCGCGCGCCTCGCGCACACTCGCCGCCCCGCGTCCCCCGGAGGAGCCATGCCCACGCGCCCGTCCCGCCAGCTCGTCACCTTCCCCAACCCCGAGCCCCGCCGCGAGTACGTCATCCGCCACGAGTGCCCCGAGTACACGGCGCTGTGCCCGGTCACCGGTCAGCCCGACTTCGGCACCATCGTCGTCCTCTACGCGCCGAACCGGACCTGCATCGAGCTGAAGTCGCTCAAGCTCTACCTGTGGGCGTTCCGCGACGAGGGACACTTCTTCGAGCAGGTGACGAACCGCATCCTCGACGACCTGGTGGCGGCCTGCCGGCCGCGCTGGATGACGGTGATCGGGCGCTTCAACGTGCGCGGCGGCATCACGACCACCGTGGTCGCCCGGCACCGCCGCGCCGCCGCTCCGCGCCCGGGCGCCCGCCGGCCCCGGTAGGCGGTCCGCTCCGGGGTGCCGCGCGGGGCGGCGGCGCGGCGCGCTCCCGCGCCGG
>CAZKQE010000165.1:0-6542 GCA_964554725.1 uncultured bacterium | reverse complement strand
CCGACGATCGCCACCCGCTGGGTGGCCGCCGCCGCGCCCTGCGTGAGCCGCAGGAAGTAGATGCCCGCCGCCACCTCGCCGGCGGTGCGGATCTCGAGCCGATGGCGGCCCGCCCCGAGCGAGCCCACCTCGCGGGCGAGCCGGCGGCGGCCGGCGACGTCCACCAGCTCGAGCGTGGCGGGCGCGCCCGAGGGCAGGGCGAACGACACGAACACGCGATCCACCGCGGGGTTCGGCGCCACGCGATCGAGCGCGAAGTCGAGCCGCGGTTCGGGTCCGGTACCCACCGCGCCCGGGATCTCGACCAGCGTCGTTCCGCCGAAGGTCTCGCCGCGCTCGGAGCCCACCACCATCATGTACTCGTACGCGCTTCCGGCCGCCACCGTGGCATCGTCGTGGACGAGGCGGCCGGTGGCGTCGACCTCGGCCTCGGCGAGCGCGGTCCACAGCCCCCCCGGTTCGCGCCGGTAGACCGCCGCGTAGGTCCCGGTCGCGCCCGCCACCTGCCACTCGAGGTGCGCCACGCCGGGCGTCGCGCTGGCGTCGGCCGTGAGATCCGCGTGCTGGCCCGCCCCGCCCCAGCCGAGGAACTGCGTGTCCCCGAGATAGGAGGTGCCGCTCCAGCCGCCGTACAGCACCATCCGGTCGTGGCCGGGGTCGTACACGGCCGGCGACGTGACGCGGACCGAGGGCAGGGGACCGGACGGCGACAGCGGGCTCCACGCGGGCGGCGTGCTGTCGAAGTCGAGCGCCCAGGCGTCGCCCAGGAACTCGTCGGAGCCGGGGATGCCGTCGAACCCGCCGTAGATCACCATGCGGTTCCGCAGCGGGTCGAAGATCGCGGTCCCGGAGCGCCGCGCCTGGGGCGGGGTGCCGGCGGTGGTGAGCTTCGTCCAGGTCGGCACCCCGCGCAGGCTCAGCGCCCACACGTCGTTGTTGGCGCCGTAGTAGCTGGCGTTGGTGGAGCCGCCGAACATGATCATGCGGTCGCCGCGCGCGTCGTACACCGAGGTCATGCCGTAGCCGCCGTCGGGCCGTGTGCCGGTCGTCGGCAGCGGCTGCCAGTTCGCCTGCCCGCGCAGGTTCAGCACCCAGGTGTCCACCGGGGTCCCGACCGTGCCGCCGAAGCCCACGAAACGCTGGCGCATCGGGTCGTAGACCGCCGCGCCGGCGAGCCGGCCGGTCGGCGTCTGGCCGCTCGGGAACAGCTCGGTCCACGTGGGCGGGTCGTCGAGCGACAGCTCCCAGACGTCGTTCAGGTACTCGTAGGGCGCGCTCGGATAGTGCGATCCGTAACCGCCGAAGATCAGCACGCGGTTGCGCGTGGGGTCGTATCCCCACTGCGGGCTGTGCCGCTCGCCGGGCTGGGCCCCGGCGATCGCCAGCGGCGACCACGCCGGCGCGCCCGAGACGTCCAGGGTCCAGACGTCGTTGTGCAGGATGTAGGGGACCGCCTGGGTCCCGCTGCGACCCATGAAGATGACGTAGCGCTGGTGGTCCGCGTCGAACACGCCGGCGTGCTCCCGGCGCGCGCCGGGCGTGGTGGCGAAGCCGGAGCCCGGGACCCAGGTCCCGTTCTGGGCGCGGGCGGACGGCGGGGCGAGCGAGCCCAGGGCCGAGACGACGATGGCCGCGCCGAGCGCGGCGGTGCGAACCGATCGGGTGTTCATGACCACCTCACGTTGCGTGCGTGCGCGCGGCGTCCGTCGGTGCCCGTCCGAACCGGTAACCTCGCGCGGTCCGGCGCCGCCGGTCGCGCGCGGGGTCCGGCGGCGCACATGACGCTACACCCGAATCCCCGGACCGGCCACCGGGATGCCGGGGATGCGATCGCGATTCCGCCGCCGGTCCCGCCGAACTGCGCGCGCTCGAAGCACTTGCGCCCGGCGGGCCGGGGCGCGCCCGGGGCGGCGCTGTCACGGGGGCCGGGGCGGGCGACGCGCGTCGGCGCGGCCCCGGGGCGACCACGGCCAGGCGCCGCGGTCAGGTCTCGAGCGTGAGCTGCGAGCGCCCGGCCGGGCGAGCATCGGGCGTCTCAATGTTGTGGACGCCCGCGCAGAGCAGACGGACCGGGCGCGACCCGGCTTCGGTCCGCTCGAGCAGCGCCACGGCGCGTCGGGCCAGCTCGTCCGCATCGTCCGTCGCGGCCGCGGAGTGACTGCGCGTGATCGTGGTGAAGTCGCCGTAGCGCACCTTGATCGTGACGGTGCGTGCGACCAGGTTGCGGCGGCCGAGCCAGCGCGCCGCGTCGCGGGCCATCGCGGCGATCTCCTCGCGGATGCGCCCGGGGTCGGCCAGGTCCTCCGGGTAGGTGGTCTCCGACGACGCCGACTTCGAGGGCCGGTCGGGCTCCACCGGGCGGTCGTCCCGTCCGGCCGCGAGCGCGAGCAGCCACTCCGTCATCCCGCCGACCGCCCCGCGCAGCCGCTCGCGGTCGGCGCTGCGCACGTCCACCAGACGCTCGATGCCGAGCGCCCGGAGGCGCTTCGCGGTGACCGGGCCGACGCCCCACAGGGCGTCCACCGGGAGCCGCTGCAGGAACCACTCCACCCGTTCGGGCGCCACCACCGTGAGCCCGTCCGGCTTGCGCCAGCCGGAGGCGATCTTGGCGAGGAACTTGTTCGGCGCCACACCCGCCGAGGCGGTGAGGCCGGTGGCGGCGCGGATCTCGGCCTTCAGCCGCTTCGCCACGTCGACGCCCAGCGGCTCGCCCCAGGCGTTCTCGGTCACGTCGAGGTAGGCCTCGTCGAGCGAGAGCGGCTCCACGAGCGGCGTGATCGAGCGCAGGATCGTCATCACCTGTCGGGAGACCGCGCGGTACTTCGCGAAGTCCGGCGGTCGGACGACCAGCCCCGGGCACAGGCGGAGGGCCCGCGCCATCGGCATCGCCGACCGCACCCCGTGGCGGCGCGCCTCGTAGCTGGCCGCCGCCACCACGCCGCGCGCCTCCGGCGCGCCGCCGACCGCGACCGGAAGGCCGCGCAGCTCCGGCCGGTCGCGCTGCTCGACCGACGCGTAGAACGCGTCCATGTCCACATGGAGGATGCGCCGGTTCACGGCGGGGAGTCTAGCGCATGCGGCCGCCCGATGGACCCGATGCGATGGCCGGATGGCCTCGGCAGAGGCAGCCGGCGGCCCCCTGCCGCGCAACCCCGACCCACGCGCTCCGCCCGGAATCCCTTGTCGATCCCGTCCGCGACTGTCAGGATCGCGGCGGGCGCGTGGGCCCGCCGGGGCCCGCGACGATGCCGGTCACGCCGGGGCGCCGACCATGAGCGAGATTCCCGAACACGAACGCGCTGCGATCGATCGCCGCGACTTCCTGCGGCTGGGTGTGGCCGCGGGCGCCGGCCTGCTCGCGGGCGGGCTGGCGGGCGCCGCGGCCGCCGGGGCGGCTCCGGCGCCGGGGGAGGCGCCGGCCGCACCGCCGGTCGCGATGCCGACCCGCAACCTCGGGCGCACCGGGCACCGCGTTCCCCTCTTCAGCCTCGGCGGGCAGTCGGCCCTCGAGCGGCCGGGGAACGAGGCCGGCGCGGTGGCGATCGTCGAGCGCGCGCTCGACCTCGGGGTCACCTACATCGACACCGCGGCGATGTACGGCGGCGGGGAGCGCTGGAGCCAGCGCTACATCGGCCAGGTGATGAAGCGGCGCCGGCGCGGCGTGTTCCTCGCCTCGAAGACCCACGACCGGACGCGCGACGGCTCGCTGCGGCTGCTCGAGGAGTCCCTGCGCCTGCTCCAGACCGACCACCTCGACCTGTGGCAGCTCCACAATCTCTCGCGCATGGAGCAGCTCGACCAGGTCTTCGGTCCCGGCGGCGCGATGGAGGCGCTGCGCGAGGCGCGCGAACGGAAGCTGGTGCGCCACCTGGGGATCAGCGGGCACGCGGATCCTGCGGTGCTGATCGCCGCCCTGCGCCGCTTCGAGTTCGACACGATCCTGCTCGCGCTCAACGCGGCCGACCCGCACCACCTGAGCTTCGCCGCCGAGCTGCTGCCGCTCGCGGTCGAGCAGCGGCTCGGCATCATCGGCATGAAGGTCCCGGCCCGTGGGCGCCTGCTCGCCTCGTGGTCGCCGCCCCCCGAGGCCGGCGATCGCCCGGTCGAGCGCGCGGCGCGCGCCGGGCCCCTGCGGATGAAGGAGGCGTTCGACTACGTGCTCTCGCTGCCGGTGAGCACCGCGATCATCGGCTGCGACTCGGTCGCGCAGCTCGAGGAGAACGTGGCGCTGGCGCGCTCCTTCACGCCGCTCTCGGCCGCACAGATGGCCGCGCTCAGCGAGCGCGTGCAGCCGGTGGCCCGGCAGGCGCTGTTCTTCCGCCGCTGGGCCTGACGCCGCCCCGCGCCGTTCAGCGCGCCGGGTCGCGCACCATCGGCACGAAGCGCACCGGGAGCCGGCGCTCCGTCGCCACCGCGCCGCGGGCGTCGCGGGTCAGGAGCGGCAGCTCCTGCACGCCGCCCTCGGGGCCCACCGAACGCACGGCGGCCATGCCCGGCAACGGGCATGGCCGACCGCGGTTCGGCGGGGGAGCCGGAGACTAGCGATACAGTCGCTTGATCGCTCCCCAGGTACGACCGGGGGTCGACGTGACCCCGCCCTCGTAGGTCCCGGTCGTGTGGGTTCGCATGTCGGGCGAGCCGTTCCGCGGCCCCGTCATCTGGAAGTCCACGAAGACGTCGAAGAAACTGTCCACACTGCCGTCGGGGTAGGGGGTGGGGTTCCGCAACTCGATGAACACATCGAAGAACGACATGCGTCCGCTCGGCGACGTGCCGTGCACGTGATAGGTGTGCTCACCGGTGTCGTCGGCCACCCGGTAGGTGATGTCGAAGAATCCCAGCTCGTAGTAGATGTCGAAGAAGGAGTCGATGCTCCCCGGAGGTCCCGGGTTGATCGGCACCAGCCGCCAGGTCCCCGGCGGCGTGCCGGGCGGGTGGACGATCCGGATGTCGCGGATCCCGCGCCCGGCCGAGGGTGTCGGGAGGTCGATCTCGACGAAGATGTCGAAGAAGGAGTCGACCGAAGGAGGCTGGCCGCCCGAACCGCCGCCGCCCGCCACCAGCGACCAGATGACGGGTGTGCCCGGCGGGAGACCGTTCAGCGAGAGCGCCACGAGTTCGGTCTCGATCATCTGGGTGGGCTGGAACCCGCCCGCGGTCATCGTGCCGGCCAGGACGGAGACGGGCGGAGACGGATGTGGCGGGGCGGTGACCGGGAGCTCGACGAAGACATCGAAGAACGAGTCCACCGCCGCGGCCGGTGGCGCCGAGACCAGCAGGGTACTCAGGGCGATCATGGTGAACGTGGCGGCGGATCGGCGGCTCATCGCGGCTCCCTCAGAGCACTGCCCGGCCCCGCGCGCGGGGGGTCCGCGACGGGGGTCGGGACGGTCGGGGCCGATCCCTCCATGCCGCAGCGGAAGTGGCACGCCACCGGAGAGGCACACCACGGACGATCCGATGCTGGGGAAGGACGCGGCCCGCTCGGCCCCACGATAGCGGAGCGCACCGGGATGCACCACGCGAATCCATCCCGAAGCGACCACGATCGTTCCGAAGTCGCGCGAGTATCGCGACGCTGAACTTCCCCGGGTCCGGGCGCCCGCCGCCGACTCGAGCCGGACCCCGGCCATCCGGGCGCCCGGAGTGGTCACCGTGAGTGTGAACAGGCCGGGGCACTCGTTCGGGAGCTTGCCGGGTCCCACGAGCTCGGGGCGTCGGCGATCGGCACCAGCGGCGACGTCGGCAGCTCGTTGCCGGGCCCGTCGGTGACGGTGACCGATCCTCCGGCGGAGATCGCGATGATCGCCCGCTCGATCGAGATCGACAGGAACTCACCGACGGTGGCCGTGCCCTGGTGGTCCACGACGTCGTTCCCGGGGGTCGGAGCGACGAGCTAGTTCCCGAGGATCCGGCGCGCGGGGTCGGCGGGGGCGGGGGCGGCGGTGCAGGAGGTGCAGGCCAGCGCGAGCAGCGCCGTCGCCAGCAGCGCCGGCGCGGCGACGCGGCTCATGGGACTCCCGGGCGCTCGAGCGTGCGCGCGAGGTAGTCCGCGTCGCCGCCGCCGGAGAGCACGGTGGCGACGTACGCCTCGCGCTCGTGCCACAGCACGTCGAGGTCCCAGACGCAGACCGACTCGCCGGCCCGTGCGGCCCGCCAGCCCGCCTCGTCGCCCGGCCGTACGAAGACGCGCAGCGGCAGCTCGTTCTCGCGGTCCCACCAGCCGAGCACGAGGTAGTCGGCGCCGTCGCCCTGATGGAGGATCACGAACCCGAGCCCCGGCCGCCCGGCGGCGCGGTCGGGCGGCGGCAGCGCGGCGCGGGCGAGCGCCAGCGCCGGGTCGAAACGGGCCTCGTCGAAGGCGCCGCGATGGACGATCGCGTAGCGCTTGAGGCGGTGTCCGGTCCCGGAGTCGAGGCCGAGAGAGCGGACGGCCCGCGGCGCGTAGGGGACGAACGGGCGGGCGGCCGCCGGCGCGGCCGCGCCCGCCGGGGCCCGGCCGGCGGCGGCGGGCGGAGGCGGGGCGCCGATCCCGCGCGCCT
>CAZKQE010000164.1:0-6569 GCA_964554725.1 uncultured bacterium | reverse complement strand
CGGGGAGGGCTCGCCGCCGTGCTCCGGCGGGCCCGCCGCGGACGTGGGCGCCGGCGGCGCGTGGCCGGTGATCGCGGCCAGCTCGTCCAGCGTCGGCGCGACCTCCTCCTCGGGCGGCCACGCCGGCATCCGGGACGGTGGCGCCGCGGCGCGCTCCACGGGCGGCGGCACCGGGCGCCCCGACTCCGACGCCGGCGGCGGAACGGTCTCCCCGGTCGCCGGGGGCGCGGCGGGCGGGGCGACCGCGCTCCCGTCGGACGGGTCGGCCGCGGCCGCGCCCTCGAAGGGCGCGACCGGGAGCAGGTCGAGCAGCCGCAGCCCGGCCTCCTCGAAGCCCGGCTCGTCCACCGGCAGGTCCAGCGCCGATGCGGCGCGGCGCGCGGGGTCGAGTTCGATCTCGCGCGGGTCCGCGGGAGGCGCGACACCGATCGCGCGCTCGCTCACGACCTCGGGCTCCGGGCTGGGCGGGATCTCGGTGAAGAGGTCCGGCGCGGCCGGAGCCTCCGGCTGCGGCGTCTCGTCCGCGGCCGCCACGGCCGGCGACTCGACCGGCTCGGGGGTGGGCGGGATCAGCGTCTCGGTCGCCTCGGGCGGCGCATCCACGCCCGGGGCGTCGGCCTCCGTCCCCACGGCGGCCGTCGGCGAGGGCGCGGATCCCGCGAGCGCGGGGACCGGTTCCGGGCCGGCAACGGACGGCACGCCGCTCCCCCAGATGGCCTCCTCCTGCTCCTCGAGCGACTCCCGGCCGCCGCGACCGATCCAGCCGATGCCGCGCCGCAGCCAGGCGAAGAAGCCCCGGCGACGGCGTTCCACGAACACCGCCGGCGCGCTCGCCTCGACGGCGGCGGCCTCCGTGTCGCTCGCGACCGCGAGTCCCTCCACGCGCTCGCCCGCGTCGGGGACCG
Organism: uncultured bacterium; assembly: GCA_964554725.1. Lineage (GTDB taxonomy): Bacteria > Eisenbacteria > RBG-16-71-46 > RBG-16-71-46 > RBG-16-71-46 > WS-11. Next base: position 5,664 of record CAZKQE010000164.1, on the reverse strand, counting down.
GCGCCTCCGGGACGGACCCCGGCCCGTACGGTGAGAGGACGGGGGCATCGGCAGCGGGCGGCTCCTCCACCCGCACCTCCGGCGCCGGGACGGATCCGCGGACGGCGACCGTCCCGGCGACGGACTCGGCGCCCCACGCGGCCTCCACCTCGGCCCCGCCGGCGGCCGGCTCGGCGGCCGACCGGCACCAGGAGAGACGCACCTGCACGTCGTGTCGGTCGGGGACGCTCCAGCCCCTCGCCTCGCGGCCGCGCTCGTCGCGCAGCGTGACCCAGGCCGGCTGGTGCGGCTGCCCGTCCACCCAGACCGAGACCCGCGCCTCGCCCACCCAGCCGAACCCCACCTCGCCACGCGCCTCGACGAAGGCGAACGAGCACGGGACCGGCGAGCCGGGCTGGTCCCACAGCTCCGCATGGGAGAACAACAGTCCGGTGAGGGCGTGGTCGAGCAGGGCGGGGATCGGCCGCGCGGCCGGACGGCTGCCGGTCGACTCGTGGGTCACCGCGGCCACGTCGTAGAGCCAGCCCTCGGCGTCGTCCGGGGCGAACCCCTGGGGCACCCCCAGCAGTCCAAGGTGCAGCCCGGGCGAGCGGGCCTCGGCGGTCAGGACTTCACCGGCGGGCTGGGTGAGAACTTCCCAACCGAGGTCGGGCTGGGCAAGCTTTCTCATGGAGTGGGGCTCCCTCCCCGTGGTTGCTCCATCCCGCCCGGTAGGGGCCCAGGATCGAGCGCAAGCTAGGTCAGCCGCCTGCAAGTGTCAATGCCGTATCGGTTTGTGTGGCACACGTCTTGCGTGGACACCCGGTATCCGCACCGCTGCGCCTTCGCACGAGCCGGGCCAGCGCGTCCGGAGCCGGTCCGCCGGCGAGTTTAGGGTTGCATTATGCATGCCGCATCCGTACTTTGCCCCGGAATCCTGCCCGTCCTCGGAGCCCCCTTCCCAGTGAGGTCCCCTTGATCCGACGCCTGTTGCCGCTGGTCGCCGTCGCGCTCTGTCTGGGCGCCCCGCGTCCGGCCGGCGCCGAACTCGCCGCCACGCTGGTCGCCCCGCTGCCGGTCGCCGTCGCCGACTCGGCCGCGGCCGCCCGCATGGGCCAGGTCGTGGCCGCCCGCGAGGCCTACCAGATGGCATGGGCGCAGCGTCAGGCGGGCGAGCACGCGGGCGCGGCCCGCACGGCCGAGACCGCCCTGGGCGCGATCGAGACCGCCCTGGCCGGGGACCTCGATGCCACCACCCGCCGCGAGCTGGTGGACGTCCAGTCGAAGCTGGGCGGGCTGCGGGACGCCGCCCGCTCGGCGATCGCCTCGCCCGCCGGCGCCGCCGGCGACGATGCCCGGGTGCTCGACACGCCGGCGATCGAGGCGATCGAGCCCCAGTTCAACGCCGAGGTCCACCGCTACATCCAGTACTTCACCGGCGCCGGCCGCTCGGTGTTCGAGCGCTGGCTGGTCCGGTCCGGCCGCTACATGTCCCTGTTCCGCGACGTGCTCCAGAAGGAGGGGCTGCCGCCCGACCTGGTCCACCTCGTGTTCGTCGAGAGCGGCTTCAACGTGCACGCGCGCTCGGTCTCGGCCGCGGTCGGGCCGTGGCAGTTCCTGCGCTCGACCGGACGGCTGTTCGGGCTCACCGTGAACCAGTGGGTGGACGAGCGGAAGGACCCCGAGAAGTCCACGGTGGCCGCCGCGCGCTACCTGAAGCACCTCTACTCGATCTTCGGCGACTGGCCGCTCGCGCTCGCCTCGTACAACGCCGGCGAGGGCACGGTGCTGCGGGCGATCAAGCGGCAGGGCACCACGAACTACTGGGACCTGCGGCTGCCGCGGCAGACCGAGGACTACGTGCCGCAGTTCATGGCGGTGCTGGCGATCTCGCGCGAGCCCGAGAAGTACGGTTTCGACGAGGTCAAGCTCGAGGAGCCGATCGACTTCGACGAGATCGCGCTGCAGGGCACCGTGGACCTGCGGGCGATCGCGCGCTTCGCCGACTGCACGTACGAGGAGATGCGGCTGCTGAACCCGGCGGTGCTCAAGCACTCCACCCCCGGCCGCGACGGCGTCACCATGTTGCGCGTGCCGCGCGGCAAGGCCGACGTCATCCTCGAGAAGCTGCAGGGCGGCGCCCGGCTCCCCTCCGGGGACCTGAGCGTCAAGCACCGCGTGCGCAAGGGCGAGACGCTGCAGGCGATCGCGAAGCAGTACCACGTCGGCGCCGCCGAGCTGGCGAAGGCGAACGCGATCACCCGCACGCGGCCGCTCAAGCACGGCATGGTGCTGAGCGTGCCGGCCTCGCTGCGCACCCCCGCTCCGGCCCAGATCGACGAGAACGACCCGCGCGCCTCGACCGCCTACGTGCCGCCGCGCAACATCCGCCCCCCCGCCTCGCTCGAGGCCGAGTCCGACGCCGAGGGCCGCACCCGCCACACCGTGCGCAAGGGCGAGACGCTGGCCGGGATCGCGGCGCAGTACGGCGTCACGGTGGCCGACATCAAGCGCTGGAATCACCTCACCGCCGGCACCGTGAAGCGCGGCACCCGGCTCAAGATCCGGGTCGGCGACGCGGCCGTGTCCTCGCCCGAGTCGCTGGCCGCGGACAGCGCCCGGGTCGCCGCCCTGAAGCCCCCGCCGGCCCGCCGCAAGGGCGGCGCCGCGCGCGGCACGGTCGCCGGCACCGTCACGGTGCGCAGCGGCGACACGCTGGGCGGGATCGCGAAGCGCCACGGCACCACGGTGTCCCGGCTCAAGCAGGCGAACGGCCTCGAGTCCTCGCAGATCAGGGCCGGCCAGAAGCTCCGCCTGCCGGCGTAGCACGGCACGTCCCCGCGGCCGGGCTCAGGTTGTGTCTGAGAACGTCCGAGGGCAAGGCGTCGCGGGCGCGCGACGAGCGGAAATGTGGCCTTCCGGCCACTTTGGAGCGAGGAGCCGCCCGCGCAACGAAGCCATTCGGGCGTTCTCAGACACAACCTAGTGCTCGGGCTCGGGCCCGCGCACCACGCCGCCGGCCGGGACGTCGCCGCTGAAGGCGTCCTCGTCCACCAGGGCGCCGATCCGCGCGTTGCGCCCGACCGTCACCCCTTCGGGGACGCGCGCGCCCTTGCCCACGACGAGCAGGCCGTCCGCCAGGTGCTCGGGGCAGGCCTGGTTCGGCGTGCCCGCCTCCCCGAAACCGACCCGGGCCCCGGCGCCGACCACCACCTCCTTGTCGAGGATCGCGCGGTCGAGCGCGGCATCGCGCATCACCAGCGTGTCGTTCATCACGATGCTGTCGCGGACCACCGCGCCCGGGGCCACCACCACCCCCGGGAACAGGATCGAGCGCTCGACCGTGCCGGCGACCCGGCAGCCGTTCGCGATCAGGCTGCGCTCGGCGCGCCCGCCCGCCTCGAAGTGGACCGGCGGCCGCGAGGCGCTCTGCGTGTGCACCAGCCACGACGGGTCGTGCAGGTCGAGCGGGGCGCGGTCCGAGAGCAGGTCCATGTTGCTCTGGTAGTAGGAATCGAGCGCGCCCACGTCCTGCCAGTAGTCGCGGAACCGGTAGGCGTAGACCGCCCCGCCGCGGGCGACCAGCCGCGGCAGCACGTCCTTGCCGAAGTCGTGGCTCGAGTCGGCCATCTCGGCGTCCTCGATCAGCCACTCGATCAGCGAGCGGCGGTCGAACAGGTAGACGCCCATCGAGGCGAGCCGCGAGGTGGCCTGCCGGGGCTTCTCGAGGAACCCGGTGACCCGGCCGGTGCGGTCGGTCTCGAGGATGCCGAACGCGCTCACCGACTCGGCCGGCACCTCGGTGACCGCGACCGTGACCGAAGCACGGTTCGCCTCGTGGAAGGCGTAGAGGATGTTGTAGTCCATCTTGTAGATGTGGTCACCCGAAAGCACCAGCACGTGGTCCATCGAGCGCCGCCGCAGGTGGATCAGGTTGCGGTAGATCGCGTCGGCGGTGCCCTGGTACCAGTCGCCGGCCACCGCGTCGAGCGAGGGCTGCAGCAGGTGGACGCCGCCGCGCGTGCGGTCGAGGTCCCAGGGCCGGCCGATGCCGATGTGCTGGCGCAGCGAGGTGGGCCGGTACTGGGTCAGCACGCCGACGTCGAAGATGCCGGAGTTGACGCAGTTCGAGAGCGTGAAGTCGATGATCCGGTACTTGCCGCCGAACGGCACCGCCGGCTTGGCACGGCGCTCCGAGAGCAGGCACAGCCGGGTGCCGAGGCCGCCGGCGAGGATGAACGCGTAGCGGTTCGCGCTCACGCCAGCCCCGCGGTGGCGGCGCGGTCGGCGATCCGCGCCCCGGGGCCGAGCGGCGCGCCCCCGAAGTCCCCCTCGCCCGCGCCCACCCCGACCACCACCTGCGCCCCGATCCGCGCCCCGGCCGGCACCGCGGCGTCCTTCCCCACCAGCGTGAGGCCGTCGAGCCAGGCGAGCGCGGGGTCGTTCGCGCGCTCCCCGCCGCCCACGCGCGCCCCCTCGCCGATGCGCGCGAACTTGTCGAGGATCGCGCGCTCGACCCGCGCCCCCGCCTCGATCGTGGCGTCGAGCAGCACCACCGAGTCCACGACCTCGGCCCCCGGCTGCACGGTCACCCCCGGGAACAGGACCGAGTTGCGCACCGTGCCCGCGACGCGGCAGCCGTTGGCGACCAGGCTGCCCGCGACGTCCGCTCCCGGCAGCAGCAGCACCGGCGGCCGCTCCTCGTCGCGCGTGAGCACCGGCCAGCGCGGGTCGCGCAGCTGGAGCCGCGGCTCCGGCTTCAGCAGGTCGAGGCTGGCGCGGTAGTAGGTCGCCACCTCCCCCACGTCCTCCCAGTAGCCCTCGAACAGGCAGGTCTGCACCCGCTCGCCCGCCGCGACCAGCGGCTTCAGGACGTCCACCGCCAGGTCCACCGGGTGGCCGCGCAGCGCCTCGCGCAGCACCGCGGTCTCGAACAGGTACACCCCCATCGAGGCGAGCCGCGCGTCGGTGCGCGACGGCTTCTCCTCGAAGCGCACCACGCGCCCGGCGGCGTCTGTCGTCACCATGCCGAAGCGGCGCGTGCGCTCGGCCCCGACCGGCAGCACCGCGATCGTCACCGCCGCCTTCGCCTGCTCGTGGGGATGGAGCAGCGCGCGATAGTCCATCTTGTAGACGTGGTCGCCGGAGAGCACCAGCACGCGGCCGGCGCGCGAGTCCTCGATCGCGTCCCAGTTGAGCGCCAGCGCGTCGGCGGTGCCGCGGTACCAGCGGGCGCTCTCGCGGGTGAGGTAGGGCTGGAGGATGACCACGCCGGGCTCGCGGCCGTCGAGGTCCCAGGTGCGTCCCGAGCCGATGTGGTCGTGGAGCGAGGCGGGCGAGTGCTGGGTGAGCACGCCGACCCGCCGCACGCCGGAGTGACAGACGTTGCTGAGCGTGAAGTCGATCACCCGGTACTTGCCGCCGAACGGGACCGCGCTCACGGCGCGCTCGGCGGCCAGCACGCTGAGACGCTCCCCGCTGCCGCCCGCCAGCACCATCGCCAGGACATCCCGCACGCGCGTCTCCCCGGTTGCGCCCCGCTCGGGAGGGGGCAAACCGCGAACCTACGGAGCGTGCGGGGTCCCGTCAAGGCGCGGGTTGTGGCGCGAAGATTCGGGGAACCGCTCCGGTGGCTGACGGACGGGCCCCCGGCATCCGCTAGGCGGCGTAGCGCAGCCGGTGAAC
>CAZKQE010000163.1:0-6595 GCA_964554725.1 uncultured bacterium | reverse complement strand
CGCCGCCGGGCGGGCGGCCGTGAGCCGCGCAGGCGCGGGCCGCGCCGCGATAGCCGTGCTAGCCGCGACGCTCGCGCACGCCGGCTGCAACCGGCAGCCGCCGCGCTTCGTGCCCCCCGGGGCGGACTCGGCGCTCACCATGACCGCCGACTCCCTCGCCGAGCGGGTGGACGACGCGCTTCGGCGCTGGGAGGCGCAGGACGGCGCCGGCGCCGGGCCCGCGACCGCGCGGCTGCTCGTGGACGACCTGCGCCGCCACCCCGACCGCCGGCTCGTCGACCGTGCGCGCACGTTCGTGGACTCGTGCGGCTTCAGCGCCGAGGTGTCGGGCAGCGTGGACGTCGCGCTGGTGAACTTCTTCTCGCGCGCGGACCCCTCGGGCGGCTCGTGGCCGTTCCTGCTGTGGCGCGAGGCGGAGGCGGTCCGTCACCAGGCGGTCGAGGGCGGGGGCATGCGCCTGCTCGACCTGGCGGTGCGGCAGCCCGCGCCCGAGGACGACCCGCTCGCCGGCCCCGCGACCGTGGCGGCGATCTGCTCGCGCGCGAGCCCGCGCGGCCCCCAGCCGGTCGTCATCGTCTGGCGGCGCCCGCCGGAGGGGGTCCGCTGGACGCTCGCGCAGACCCTCGGGCCCGACTCGCTGGGCGGCGTGGGCGTGGTCGAGTTCGTCCCCCAGCCGGCCGGCGGCCCCGGACTCGAGGCGCGCACCTACCGCGCCACCGCGGGCTTCGACGAGTGCCCGACCTGCCCGCACATCCACCGCACGGTGCGCTTCGAGTGGTCGCCCGAGGGGTTCCGCCGCACGTCGGAGGAGGTGGCGGCCTCGCCCTACCACGCCTTCGTGCAGCTGATCGCCGCGCTCTCGGTGAACGACCGCGAGATGGCGCTGCGCGGCGTCTCGGATCCGATGCTGGTCGAGAACGCGGAGCGCCACGAGTGGGGGCGCTCGAAGGGCCTCTGGCGCGTCGCGCCCGGGACCGACGAGTCGTCCACCGAGATGACGTTCTTCCGCGGCCGACGCGAGGCCTACCGGGTGCGGTTCGCCTCGCGGGACGGACGCTGGGTGGTCAGCGACCTGCAGCCGACCCAACGCGCGGTCGAATGAGGACGGGGACGGCCGCGCGCCGTCCCCGCCGTCCTCAGCCCTTCATCCGCCGCACGATCGCGCGCAGCCGGCCCGCCACCGCCCGCGTGAAGGGCGGGTCGAAGTTGCCGAGCACGATCAGCGTGATCGGCCCCTCGCGCTCGTACTCCGCCGAGATGCCCGGCGCCCCGCCCGCGAACGCGAACCCCGGCGCTCCGGCGGTGACGACGGTGGCGCCGGGGGTCGGCGGGGGCCCGCCGCCCACGACCCATCCGGTCCAGCCCGCGTCGCACAGCCGGTGGGCGAGGAGCGCCCGGTCGAAGCGCAGCAGGTCGTCGAGGGTCGAGTAGCCGCCGCCGGCCGCACTGCCGCGCGCCGGGCGCGTCGAGCGGTTGTCCACGAGGGGGCCGCGCCCGTCCTCCCCGCGGGTGTATCCGGTCGCGATGCCGGCCCCGTCGGCGCTCGGGTAGCCGGTCGAGGCCATCCCCGCCGGCGTCCAGATGTGCTCGCGCACGTAGTCGGCGTAGTCGCGGCCCGACGCGCGGGCGATGATCTCGCCCAGCAGGACGTAGCCGCCGTTCGAGTAGCGGCGCGAGGTGCCGGGCTCGAACCACAGCGGCTCGTCGCGGAACAGCGGCAGGTAGTCGCGGTTGTGGCGCAGGGTCGAGCGGTCGGCCGCCTCGTAACGGGGTCCGAAGATGTCGGGGATGCCGGAGCGATGCTCGACCAGCATGCCGACCGTGATCTTCGCCGCCGAGGCACCGGGCCAGTCGGGCAGCCAGCGGGTGAGCGGATCGTCGAGCCGCAGCTTCCCGGCCGCCACGAGCTGGGCCACCGCCAGCTTGGTGAAGACCTTGTTGATGGAGCCCAGGTTGAACCGGGTCTCGGGCCGGTTCGCGGCCCCCGACGCCCGGTCGGCGAGGTTCCAGGCCTCGCGCAGGAGCGGCTTCCCGTCGCGGGCGACCAGCACCGCGCCCGAGAACGAGTCGGCCGCCGCCGCGCGCGCGAGCACCTCGCGCATCGCGCGCAGGGCCTCGGCGTCGGTGAGCGGAGGGCCGCCGGGACCCGCGCCCGGGCCGCCGTCCTCGTCGGGACCGCCGCCCATCATCACCCGGATGCCCCGGATGCGATGCGGCGGCTCGGACTCGCCCTCGAAGGACAGGGTGAGGATCCGTCCCTCGCGGTTGCGCACCCGCACCTCGATGCCGTCCTCGTTCACCTCGGGGATCGCGAGCACGGTGAACCCGCCCTCGCGGCTCCGCATCTCGCGGTAGCCGGCGAGCCGCTCCGGGACCGGGCGGCTGGCGAGCGCCTCGGGGCTGTAGTGGCGCTCGTAGACTTCCTTCATCGCCTCCTCGCCCCGATCGAACGCCTCGATCCAGGCGCGCGCGTGGCGGGCGATCTCGAGGTCGGGCCAGTGGACCGCCGCGGCGGCCGGCGCGACCGGGTCGGCGGCGCGCGCGGCGGGGCCGGCGACCAGCAACGCGATCAGGCCGGCGAGCGCCGGAAGGGCGGGGCGGAGGCGGACGGCGCGGGGCGCGGCGAGGCGGGTGGACATGCGCGGGTCTCCGGGATGGACGTGCGGGACGAAGGGCGCAGATTAGACCACGGCTCGCGGCAGCGGGTTGGGTGGGGGCCCGGAGCGCGCGGCGGCGCGGCCCCGACCGGCCGCCGGGCCCTGCTGCACATCCGTGCCGTACCGGCTATACTCCGCCTTCCGCGGCCGCCGGGAACCCCGGCCGCGCGTCGGGGCCCGCCCGACCATCCGCCACGAGGGATCGCGATGCACCCAGAGCCCGCACGCTTCCTGCCGTCGCCCGCGGAGGAGGGGACGCTCACCGCCTCGCTCGCGGGGTGGCTCGCCGGACACGCGCGGCGGCCCGAGAACCGCGGCGCGGTCGCCCACTGGCAGCGCATCGCGGCCCGCCCGCCGCGGCACGGCGAGCTGACGCTGCCGCTCCCGGCGGCGCTCGCCGAGTCGCTCGCCGCGCGCGGCATCGGCCGGCTCTACACCCACCAGGTGCAGGCGATCGAGGCGCTGCGCGGCGGGCTCGACGTGGTGGTGGTGACCGGCACGGCGAGCGGCAAGAGCCTCTGCTACCACCTGCCGGTGCTCGAGCGCATGCTCGCCGACCCCGAGGCGACCGCGCTCTACCTGTTCCCGACCAAGGCGCTGGCGCAGGACCAGCTCAAGGGACTCACGCGGCTCGCGACCGGCCATCCCGACCTGGTGCGCACGCTGGTCGCCGGGGTCTACGACGGCGACACGCCGCCGCCGACGCGCCGCAAGCTGCGCGACGGGGCCAACGTGATCCTCTCGAACCCCGACATGCTCCACCAGGGCGTCCTGCCCGCGCACTCGAAGTGGTCGCGGTTCCTGAGCCGGCTCGCGTTCGTGGTCGTGGACGAGATGCACGCCTACCGCGGGATCTTCGGCTCGCACGTCGCCAACGTGATGCGCCGGCTCGCCCGGCTCGCCGCCCACTACGGCGCGCGCCCGCGCTTCGTCCTGTGCAGCGCCACGATCCGCAACCCCGCCGAGTTGGCCAACCGGCTCACCGGGCGCGAGGTGACCGTGGTGGACGACGACGGCGCGCCGCGCGGCGAGAAGCACTTCGTGTTCTGGAACCCGCCGTTCGTGGACGACGCGCGGGTCGAGCGGCGCTCGTCGAACGGCGAGGGTTGCGCCCTCACCGCCGGGCTGCTCGAGGCGGGGGCCCAGGTGATCACCTTCACGAAGTCGCGGGTCGCGGCCGAGCTGGTCTACCGATACGCGCGCGACCGCCTGCGGCGGATCGAGCCCGGGCTCGAGGACCGGATCCGTCCCTACCGCGGCGGCTACCTGCCCGAGGAGCGTCGCAAGATCGAGCAGGCGCTGTTCTCGGGCACGCTGCGCGGCGTGGTGTGCACGAACGCGCTCGAGCTGGGGATCGACGTCGGCGGGCTCGACGCGGCGGTGCTGATCGGCGCGCCGCCGACGCTGGCGAGCGCCTGGCAGCAGGCCGGCCGCGCCGGGCGCGGGGCGAGTCCGGCGCTCGCGGTGCTGGTCGCCTACAACGACACCGTGGACCAGTACCTGATGCGGCACCCGGACTACTTCTTCGGCCGCTCGCCCGAGGCGGCGGTGATCGACCCGCACAATCCCTACATCCTGGCCCAGCAGCTCGCCTGCGCCGCCCACGAGCTGCCGCTCTCGGCCGCCGACGAGGCGGCGTTCGGCCCGCAGATGGCGGAGATCCTCGCCGCGCTCGACGAGGCGGGGGAGACCCGCACGATCGACGGGCACGCCTACTGGGCGAGCACCGAGTTCCCCGCCGCCCGCGTCAACCTGCGGACGATCTCGGACAACACCTACACGATCATGGACGCCGGGGCCGGGGCGGCGATCGAGGCGCGCCCGGCGGACGTCGCGGACTTCCGCCGCGGCCCGCGGCCGCGCACCGTCGCGGATCCCGCCGTGATCGGCACCGTCGACGCGATCAGCGCGCTCGAGCTGGTCTATCCGGAGGCGATCTACCTGCACGAGGGCGAGACCTACTTCGTGCGCACGCTCGATCTCGAGCAGAAGACCGCCTGGGTCGAGCGGCGCGAGGTGGACTACTACACGCAGCCGGTGCTCGACACCAGCATCCGCGTCCGCGGCGAACGGCAGCGGCGGGCGTGGCGCGGCGAGACGACGGTGCTCGGCGACGTCACCTACTCGTGGCAGACGATCGCGATGAAGAAGGTCCGGTTCGGGAGCCGCGACTCGATCGGGTACCATCCGCTCGAGCTGCCGAGGTTCACGCTCGACACGGTCGGCTTCTGGTTCGCCCCCGGCGAGGAGGCGTGGTCGGCGGTGGCGCGCGCGGGCCTCAACCCGTTCGAGGGCCTGAGCGGCGTGCGCAACCTGTTCCTCACGCTGCTCTCGATGCTCAGCATGTGCGACCCCTCGGACCTGGGCGGGATGATCGATTCCTCGAACCTCGGGCGCCCGGGGTTGTTCCTGTTCGACCGCTACCCGGGCGGGCTCGGCTTCGCCGAGCAGGGCTGGGCGCGGCTCGACGAGCTGGCGCGGGCGGCCCGCGACCACCTGGAGTCCTGCCCGTGCGAGGCCGGCTGCCCCTCCTGCGTGGGACTGCCGGTGCTGCGGCCGGCGCAGCAGCAGGACCCCGACCTCGGCCACGGGCGCGCCATCCCCGGCAAGGAGGCGGCGCGCGTCCTGCTGGCGCACTGGCTGGCCCGCGAGGCGGGAGCGGAGGGATGACCCGATGACCGTGCACCCCGACTGGCCCATCACGTTCTTCGACGAGGACTACCTCCGCATCTACCGGCCGCAGCTCACCGAGGAGCGCAACCGGAAGGAGGTCGAGTTCATCGCCGGCGCGCTCGACCTGCCGCACGGGGCCCGGGTGCTCGACCTGGCGTGCGGCGTGGGACGCCACGCGATCGGCATGGCGAAGCTCGGCTACCAGGTGACCGGCGTGGACTTCAACCCGCGCTATCTCGAGAACGCCGCGGTCGAGGCGGAACGGGCCGGGGTCGCGGTGCGCTGGATGACCGGCGACATGCGCACGCTCCGGGTCGAGGAGGGCTTCGACGGGATCTACTCCTACTTCACCTCGTTCGGCTACTTCTCCGACGCCGAGAACGAGCGCGTGATCGCCAACGTCGTCCAGGCGCTCCGGCACTCGGGACGGTTCCTGCTCGACATGGCGAACCGCGACTGGATCCTCACCCATCCCCAGCAGCGCACCTGGACGCGCCAGGAGGACGGTGCGCTGCTGATGGAGGAGGCGACGCTCGACCTGCCGAGCTCGCGGGTGGTCTCGCGCCTCATCCTGGTCCAGCCGCAGGGGGGCGCGCAGGTGACCAAGGAGTTCAACCTGCGCCTCTACACCAGCGCCGAGCTGACGGCGATGTTCGGGCGCCACGGCCTGATCGTGAAGCAGGTGTGGGGGGGGCCCGACCGCAGCGCCTACTCGGCGGAGAGCCGGCGGCTGGTGCTGCTCGCGGAGCGCGAGGCGGGGGGCACGGGGGACGCGGGCTGATGGCGCGCGACGCGGCGCTCGCGCGGCGTCTCGGGGAGCTGGCGCGGGCGAGGAGCTCCACCCCGGAGCCCCCGGCCGACGCGGCGCGCCGGCGGGCGCGGGGCGCTCCCGTCGCCCCCGCCCCCGTCGGCGTCGAGGCGTTCCTGCCGGGGGGCGAATGGCGGGACGATCGCGGCAGCGTGTACGTCCACGAGCGGCTGCGGTCCGAGGTCGAGAAGCGGAAGGCGCACTGGGGACGTCTCGAGGCGGCGCCGCCGAACGAGCCCGACCTGGCGGCCCTGCGCGCGGTGGGGCTCGAGCGCGCGCTGTTCCTCGACCTCGAGACGGGGGGGCTCTCCTCGAGCCCGGTGTTCCTCGCCGGCACGATGCACTGGAACGGCTCCGACTTCGTGCTGCGGCAGTACTTCGCGCGGCACTACGGCGAGGAGGCGACCCTGCTCGGGGCGCTGGCGGAGGCGGCGCGCGGGTTCGAGTTCCTGGTGAC